>JANOIV010000162.1:0-15695 GCA_031407875.1 Desulfobulbaceae bacterium
GTGTACGGCCATGGAGACTTCGATCGACGAACTGGCCAAATTCATCTATTCCATCAGCGAACCGAGGTGGCTATCCGATAAGGATTCAAAGGTGATTCGTGACATGCGGCATAGGATTCACGATCTTTATGCCAAGTATAAAGGGCTGAGTACACGACCCGCGAAGGCGTGATACAAAAGTTGGTGGATTGGCCATATGTCCTGGAACATCCACGTCCCTTCCTCCACAGTGGGGGAAGGGATATATGGCCCTTGGCGAAGAAGCCGGGCTTCTTGATTTGAAAATGGAACTTCCCCCTGAAACCGGAAAAACCGTGCGAGGCCTGCAGTGGATCGTAGCGGGACCTTCGGGGTTTTTCAGGTCATCATGCCCTTGTTGTAAAACTCGTAAAGGCAACAGGGATCAATGAGGATCTTGCCCCGCTCCCTGATGGCACGTAATTCACCATATTCCAGAAGCAGGTATATGGCCTTTCGACCAATGCCGAGGAATTTCGCGGCCTCGGGCACAGTTACAAGATCGGGCAATGTTCGTTGCGTTTCTATTTTCTGCTGAAGTCTCTGCATTGCATTTCCTCCCTCAGGTATCGCTCAAGCGACAGCTCTATTAGCCATACAGCTCACCACCCGGATGGCGTCAACTTTATTCATCCGGCCTGCGCCGGCGAGATTCAGCATACTCTTTGTAAAACGCTCGCCGATCTCCACTACTTACAATAAGAACCCGAAAGGCCATTGTCGACTTTTGCTGTTTCAATTTTGATAAACTCGTAAAAAGTCGCTACAAAGATCACAGATGGCTAGATAAAAAGTTCGATATACAAGGCGTAGCGTTTTTGGCAGGTTCTCGACAATACACATAGTATGTCGAGAGCCTGCCAAAAACCTACAACGAAGGAGATCGGGCTTTTTACGACGCCATCAATTTTCATCCGGATTCTCCCGTGCCCCTCTGCCGCTATAGCGATGCAAAAAGGTCCACCATCCTTTTGCGCATGGCGCTATCGGGCAAGCGGCCAAAACCTGCCGCCATGTTGTCCTGCAGGTGACGGACCTTGGAGGTGGCGGGGATCACGCAGGTGACCGCCGGATGGGAAACGATGAACTTGAGGAAAAACTGGCCCCAGCTGGCGCAATCGAACTCGACGGCCCAGTCCGGCAGCGCTTTGCTCTTGACCCTGCGGAAGAGATCGCCGCGCTGGAAGGGGCGATTGATCAGGACCGCCATCCCGCGGTCGGCCGCCAGCGGCAGCAGGCGCTTTTCGACTACGCGATCTTCGATGTTGTAGCTGAACTGGACGAAGTCCAGCTGCTCGCGGCGCAGGATCTCCTCCAGTTCCCGGTGATCCCGGCCGTGGGAGGTGGTGATACCGGTGTAGCGGGTTTTCCCTTCGGTCTTCCACTTCCTGAGGGTCTTCAGGTGGGTCTGCCAGTCACGCAAGTTGTGAATCTGCATCAGGTCGAATCGGTTGATACCCCACTTTTGCAGCGAGTCCTCCATCTGTCGGATGCCGGCCTGCTCGCCATCGGTCCAGACCTTGGTCGCAGCGAAGAGCTTATCCCGATTGCCGATGCGGTTCAGCAGCTCGCCGATGACCTGCTCGGCCGAACCGTACATGGGCGAAGAGTCGATCAGTTTGCCGCCGTTGGCGAAGAAGGCCTGCAAAACCTCGGCGAGGCCGGACAGGGCGTCCTTGTCGCCGCCGATCTCAAAGGTTTCCGAGGTGCCCAGGCCGATGACCGGCAGGCTTTCGGCGCTGGCGGCGATTGTCTTGCGGATCGCCACCTTGTCCGCGGCTCGCAGCCCCGGAGGAGCAAACCAGGCAGCCGCAAGGGCGGCGGCCAGGGAGCCGGTGAAGGTTCTTCGGGACATTCGATGATCGTGTGCATTCATGGCGGTACCTCCTCAAAATTTGCCCGTGTTTCCTGCATCCTGCCGAGCCGGTAGCAGATCCAGGCCCACACGCCGGCCACCGGCACGGCAATGAAAGCGATGGCTGAAAGCCCGAGACCGAGAGCCTGCAGGCCCGTATAGGCCCAGGCGCTGATCACATCGCCGCTGCGGTAAATGACCGTGTCGATCACGTTTTTCGCCTTGTACTTTTCCTCCCGACTGAGGACGACGAAAAGCATTTCCCGGGCGGGCTTCATGATGGCGTAATTGCCGGCCCGACGGCCCACCTGCACGGCGACCAGCAACGGTACGAGTGGGGCGATGCCGAGCAGCAGGAAACCACCCGCCAGCAACAGGGGAATCAGCGCCAGGCTCCAGTCCAGACCGATAGCCTTGACGATGCGGTTGGTGAGAAAGACCTGCCCGACAAGGGTCAGGGCGTTGGCGGCAAAATCCATGGCCGCGAAGACCGTGGTGCGCTTTGCCGGGTCGTCGAAGTTATCGCGGATGATCTGGGCCTGCTGAAAATAGAGGAAAGTCGACAGGGTCGTGTAGAGCAGGATCAGCAGGCAGATCCCCAGCAGGTAGGGCGAGCCGGCAATGAGCCGAAGTCCGGCCAGCGCCCCTCCGCCCAGACCCCGTTCTTTGCCGACGAACGGGGTATTCCCGACATCCGCGGCAACGGTCGTTTTTGCACCCGTGCCCTCGTGCCAGACAAGCAGCCGGCGGATGCAAAGCATCGCCCACGCCAGGCCGGCGGCGGAGATCAGCAGCAGGTTGGTCGGACCCAGGGGGATGGCCAGGGTGGCGGTCAGGGCGGGGCCGGCCAGCGCTCCGGCGGTGCCGCCGGCCGCAATGAAGCCGAACAGGCGTTTGGCCCGAGCATTGCTGAACAGGTCGGCCATGAAGCTCCAGAACACCGAGACGATGAACAGATTGAACACGCTGGTCCAGATAAAAAAGGCGCGCGCCACCCAGACGTCGGCCAGTCCGGCTTGGAACAGCCCGAAGAAGAGCAGCAGGCAGGCGATGAAGAAGAGGTAGACCAGCGGCAGAAACTGTTTGCGGGGATAGCGCGAAGTCACCCATCCGAACAAGGGGACGGCGGCCAGCATCGCCAGAAAGGTGCCGGTAAACAGCCACTGCAGGTGCTCGACGCCACCGGTGATGCCCATTTCGTCGCGCATGGGCCGCAGGATGTAGTAGGAGCACATCAGGGAGAAAAAGTAACTGAACGACCAAAGCAGCGCCCGGATTTCATCCGGCTCCACCTTGACCAGTCGTTTCAGCCAGATGTGGATCCGCGGGGTACCGGATTCGTGGAGTTTATCCATGGAGGGTAAGGTGCGGTGATGAGCAATCGCTTTTACAGGATCTCAGAAAAATTAGCCTTACTCACTGAAGCCCACCAGACCGTCTACTGTGAGGCTACTCTTCCGGTCTGATTTTGCAATTTTTTCTGTTACCCCATCCTTCACGACAGACAACTTGAGTACAATCAAATGATGCTCACTTTTTACGAAAATGGTAATCAGAAACAGAAAAAATGCCTGACCACGTTCCTGCTAAAATAACCAAGCTGTGCCCGCTGATGTTCTATTCTGCCAGCAAAAAATACAACCTGAGGCGAAAGGTGAAATATGATGATAATCCGAAAAGAGCACAATTCAGATGTAGAACCCATATTCGAGGTCACCAGGGCGGCGTTTGAAAACCATCCGCATAGCCAGCAAACTGAACAGTTCATCGTGAATGCCCTGCGGGCGGCCGAAGCGCTGACCCTTTCGCTGGTCGCGGAGATTGACGGCAAGGTTGTGGGCCATATAGCCTTCTCGCCTGTGACTGATTCCGGCGGTGATCGTCATTGGTATGGTCTCGGCCCGGTCTCCGTCCTGCCCGAGCACCAGAGGCAGGGTATCGGCAAGGCCCTTATTGTTGAAGGACTCTCCTCCCTGAAAGATTTAGGTGCGCAAGGCTGTGTGCTTGTCGGCGATCCGCAATATTATCAGCGATTCGCCTTTAGAAATTATCCGGAAATCATCTATGAGGGCGCCCCGCAAGAGTATGTTCTTGCCCTGCCGTTTACTGAAAATCAGCCCCGGGGTATTGTGGAATTCCATGAAGGGTTTTCTGCCAAGGGCTGAGATCTGCCCTTGGAATGAGTAACGATTATTTTAGGATCGTCAGCCTCGACAACAAGGATCCGGCTGTTGCTGTGGTCCCTGTCTCGACCATGTTGAACATGAAGCTCATCGCGAAGGCTGTCGGTGCCAAGAAGGCAAGCAGGGCGGCGGTTTCCGATATGGAGTTGTGGTTGGAATATGTATCAGAATGAGCTGTGTTTATTAGATATTCTGGAAATACCGGTGGTGTCCGTACTTCGTTGACAGAAATTTAAAATTACCTGGCAGAACAATACGTTACCACCAACAAACAAACTCAGGAAACATCGTGCAAACGGGCATTTATCGGTCATGTCAACTATATACCGACACCACCTAAAAATGGACATGTCACTAATTCAAGGAACGATTTCCGGGCTTAAAACTGCTGGTGATATCGCAAAGGGCCTTATGGATCTCAAGACGGCCGCTGAGGTCAGGAGCAAAGTCATCGAACTTCAAAGTGTTATTCTTTCCGCTCAGAGTAGCGCTATGGATGCCAACGCGAAGCAATCTGTACTAGTTGATACGATACGCGATTTTAAAGAAGAAATCGCTCGCATGAAAGCATGGGGTCATCAGAAACAACGCTACAAACTGATAACCCCTTGGGATGGGACTCTCGTGTATTCCCTTAAAGAATCCATGAAGGAATCCGAACCACCTCATTGGATTTGCACAAATTGCTACGAGAGCGGAGTGCGCTCTATCCTCCAAGAGCGAAAGAACCTTAAAATTGGTCGTCCAGAATACTTTTGCCGTTGCGGGTCTATTTTTCATGCTCATCACCGTGGAACTTACAAAATTGATTATGCAATAGAATAATTACTAACAACCGAAAGGAGACCAAATGAAGAAAAATGTGAAAATCGACAAAGTTGATAATGACATCGTAACCTTGAGAAGTGGAGAAAAATTGAAACTAAGAAGCAGTTTCGATGGCTCAAAGGTAAGGGGATGGTCAATGTTTGACGAAATCGAATTAGAGACATTTGGCCTCGATAAAGGTCTAACAAACCTAACCAGAAAAGAACACGTTAAGGCTGAACCTGCATAGGTATCAAGACTTCTATTCTGGCAAGCACATAGTCTCAGCTTTTTAAGTGCTTGCAGAAAGGGGACATACTATTGCAGTGAGAAGTGTATCTAAATTATTCGGCAACCTCTTTCGTCACCTGAATTTGAGTTTAGAAACAACTTTTTGCCCCTAAGCCATCAAGTAAAAGGAAAACCTCAATGGCAGTCCGTATTGTCAGACTTGGCAGTGATCGAGCCGAAGGCGAGGGCCTTCGCATAGGAACCGTCCGCCGTCCGCCCCGAGGTGTAGCAAAGGCGGATTTCAGTTCACAGAACTGGTACGATGTCTGGTTGCCGAATCTCTCGCCGAGTGCCGAAACAATGAAGATCGGCAAAAACGTAGGAACCGACAATGAGTGGCTGGCGTTCGAAAAGAAATACCGTGCAGAGATGGCCACGCCTGAAAACACCCGTATCCTGGAACTTCTGGTCGTCCTGTCCCATCACAACAACTTCTCTGTGGGGTGCTACTGTGCAGATGAGGTGCGCTGCCATCGCTCGGTGCTCAGGAAACTCCTCTTAGAGAAGGGCGCCAAGGTCGAGCACGCGGATGGATGAAACAGATCAAAGACGTGAACCCAACTTCATGAAGGCACAGGTTCAATAACTCGATGT
This sequence comes from Desulfobulbaceae bacterium, assembly GCA_031407875.1. Lineage (GTDB taxonomy): Bacteria > Desulfobacterota > Desulfobulbia > Desulfobulbales > Desulfocapsaceae > Desulfoprunum. The sequence goes on from JANOIV010000162.1 coordinate 5,749, forward strand.
GCTCCGCCGAGAGTACGTGCTCGTTCGCTCATACGAGTCGCTGGTGATACGCTCAATCTTTTCTGTATCTCATCGTGTCTGCCGGCCAGGGCGAGTGCTTCCGCATCATCCATGGCCTGGTTCAACCTTTTTTGCTGTTGTTTTGCCTGATAGCGGTTGATATGTCGCATAAAAGGCCTTTTGATGCTACCGGGCTCCTCCCCGGCCTTGAGGAGGCTGATATACTCCGTCGCTCTCCTCTCATTTCCGGCCACCTTGCTTTTCCAGCCCGCATGGGCGACCGGGGCTAATAAATGGAGAACAACTACCATCGTTATCAGCCATCGAAAAACTGTTCTCATGGCCCCTCCTCCTCCGACTATTTTTCTATGTTCGACCCATCCCAGATCTGCCGCACTGTTTCATATCCCATCTTACCGATCTGTACGGGCAACGTCGTTTCGCTGCCGTCCCGGATCTGGTCCATCGTCATAATGCGGTACACCTCGTTGCCTGAGAGGCCTGTTGAAATATGCCGATGACTGAACCGTTTTTTATCCTTAGGGATGCTGTAATCATTGTGGGAGAGGAAGAAATGAGGATGAGATGCGGTACCCTCCGCAAAAACTGTCGTATAATGATCAGGTCCTGTCCGGTGCCGAGAGTATTCTGCGCCGCCACTGTGTAAAAAGACATGGTGCAGGTTGCCATCTATGCTTATTTCTTTCAGGAAGACCATGGGAAACACTATCAACCGGCTTGCTTTGGGCAATGCCGGGTGGTCGACAAGGGGGAAATTCTGTAGGTGCCGGGTATGCTGAGTATCTGATGAGACTGGAGTAAGGCGGAAAAGAATTATCACCACCGCCTGGTGGAAATGCTGTTGAGCAAACCCGTAGATTACCTATAGCCATAGAGATTGCCGAACCAAACGGTTCGCTTGTCACCGAGTACGTCTCTGCCTTGTCGGGCTCTTTCCCTGGCGGCGCAAGCAACCTTGATCGTTTGGTCGGAAATCTCTTAAAAGGAGAAAATCATGCTAAACGATAAGACTGTAGGAGAATTCAAAGCGAGTCTGCGCGGTGAGTTGATCCAACGCAGCGACGAGTGCTACGAGGAGGCCCGAAAGCTCTACAACGGGATGATCGACAAGCGGCCGCTACTCATCGCCCGTTGCGCCGATGTGGCCGATGTGATTACCGCCGTGCGGTTTGGTCGGGAGAATAATCTGCTCACCGCCATACGCGGCGGCGGCCACAACGGGCCCGGCCTGGGAAGTTGCAATGACGGATTGGTGCTTGATCTCGCCCTGATGAAGGGAGTGCGTGTCGATCCGGCCAAGCGCACGGTGCGGGTGGGCCCCGGCTGCACCCAGGGCGACATGGATCATGTCACGCATGCATTCGGCCTGGCGGTACCGGCCGGGATCATCTCCACGACCGGTATTGGAGGTCTGACCCTGGGCGGCGGCCACGGCTATCTCACGCGTAAGTACGGCCTGACCATCGACAACCTGATCGAGGCGGATATCGTGCTGGCAGACGGGAGACCGGTGACTGCGAGTGCGACGCAGCACGAGGACCTGTTCTGGGCCCTGCGCGGCGGTGGTGGCAATTTCGGCGTGGTGACCAGTTTCCTTTTCAAGGCTCATCCCGTCAGTACGGTCTTTGGGGGGCCGATCTTCTGGGAGCTGAAGGATGCACCGCAGGTGATGAAGTGGTACCGGGAATTCCTGCCCCGGGCTTCGGTGGAACTGAGCCCGTTCCTGCATCTGGGGACTGTACCCGCGGCGGAACCTTTTCCAAAGGAGATCTGGGGTAAGAAAAACTGTGCCTTGGTCGTGTGTTACACCGGGCCGCTCGACAAAGCGGAAGAGGCTATCGAACCCATTCGTCGGGAGCTTCCGCCGCCGATGCTTGACTGGCTGGGGCCGATGCCGTTCCCCGCCCTGCAAAGCATGTTCGATCCTCTGCTGCCCAAGGGTTTGCAATGGTACTGGAAAGGCGATTTTGTCAGGGAACTCTCCGATAAGGCTGTCGACCTGCATCTGGAGCACGCCCTCCAGTTCCCGAGCGATCTTTCTCTCATGCATTTGTATCCGATCGACGGTGCGGTTCGTGAGGTGGGAGCGAGCGAGACGGCCTGGAACTGCCGTGACGCGACATGGTCCATGGTTATCGCCGGCATTGATCCCGACCCGGCCAAGGCTGCGGCACTCAAGGCCTGGGCCAAGGGATACTGGGAAGCCCTGCACCCATATAATCTTGGGGGCGCATACGTCAATTTCATGATGGAAGAAGGCGAAGATCGCATCCGGGCCAGCTATGGCGACAATTACGACCGCCTGGTGGCGATCAAAAAGAAGTACGACCCGACGAATTTCTTTTGCGTAAACCAGAACATCAAACCGGTATGATACGAGGCTATGACACCCGTCGGGAGAGGGACGGCCTGCTCTGATGAGATTATTCTGAAGTCCTCAGATATTATTTGAAACGAAAACAATTCAGATGTTGAAGCAATATTAGAGGTCGCCAAAGCGGTGTTTGAAAATCAACCCTAGTGCGAGCACACTGCACAGTTCATGGTGAATGCCTTGCGGCCGGCCGATGGCCCGAATCTTTTGCTGGACGTAGCGATTGGCGGGAAGTCGGTGGGCCATATTGCCAAATCTTCTTTCTTCTCTTTCAGGAGCGGCGACAGGACCGGCCCCTGATACAATCTGTTACAATTCACCGTGCCCAACAAATATTATAAAGACCGGCTGCAGTCCGGCCTGCATCTCTTCACCCTGGTCATCATCACCCTGGTCTTTATCGGGGCGTATATCCTGATTCACCGCATCCTCGCCCCGATTTCCATCCTCCACGAGGGCGACCCGCAGGGTGGACAAGGGCGATCTCAGCCACGAAGTGCGGGTGCCGGGCAACAGCGAATTGGCCAGGCTGGCCGGCAGCTTCAACGACATGGTCAGGCAAGCCCGGGAAATGATTGCCGTCAAGGAACAGTTGCTGTGGGATGTCAGCCATGAATTGCGTTCCCCGCTGACCCGGATCAAGGTCCTCCTGGAGATGGTCGAGCCTCCCGAACGGGTCTAGCTGATCCGCGGCGATGTCAGAGAGCTTGAGGACCTGATCACTTCGATCCTCGAGACCTCGTTGCCGGGGCGATCAAGCGGCGGCGGAGGTCGTCCTGCAAGTCCCGGAAGACCCGCTCACGGCCAGGATCGACCGGCGCCTCTTTGCCAGGGGGTGGCGGACAATCTCCTGGCCAATGCCCTGGCGCACAGCTTGCCTGCGGCCGGACCGGTCAGGGTGCGGATCGAGCAGGGCGCTCGCGATATCGAGTTTTCGGTGGCCGACAGCGGACCGGGGATCGGCGAGGAGGATCTGCCCCATGTCATGGAGCCCTTCTATCAGGCGGACAAATCCCGAAGCCGGGAAAACGGCGGCCTCGGCCTCTGCCTGTGCAGGACCATCGTCGAGGCCCATGGCGGTGAACTCATCCTGTCCAGCCAGCGTGGCCGGGGGACCACGGCCATGGTGCGACTGCCCGCCGGAAAACCCGCCGTGTCACTATCATGACCGTAGCCCTCTGGCAGTGCGCTTCTCCGGCGTTTCTCGCAACGAGGGAGAACCCGACTGTTTGATAAAATCAATGCAAGCCTCGATAGGTTCAGGTTTCAAAAACCCAGGCCTTGCGATATGGTTGGACTGTGCGGAACAGGTGCCGTCTTCGGCGGCCAAAAGTAAGAGTGCATCGGGTACGACAGAATGGAGGCTTGTAATGCAGCAGAGGAGCGGAAAAGATTGTGAGAACGAGGCGAAAATGGGCAGGATCGGCTATCGCCCCTACTGGGTCTTCAATCTCTCCATCCTGATCAGGGCGCTGCATCAGGTCGGGGCGGCGGTGTTTCTTGCCGTCTATCTTCTCGATGTCCTTCCAGAGCCGCCTTTTGAATATGTGGCGGCCGTCATGCTGACCGGCGGTCTGCTCCTTGCCAGTGAGTGGTTGCGGCACCGCCAGATCTTCCGCGAATTGTCGGGGGTAACCACCCTGGTGAAGCTTCTTCTTCTGGGGGCGGCGTACCATGAATTCCTGCCGGTGCAGGGGACGGTATTGCTGGCCTTCATCCTGGCCTCTATCGGTTCCCACGCCCCCAAACAGGTGCGGCACCGGTTGTTGTTTTAGGGTGGTTCGTCTATCGCGAGTTGGTTTTGCTCAACGCATTCCCCGACGAATTGGTGGAAAAAAAACTACGAGCTTGAAAGAAACCGATGGTAATGTTTAATTATATGAGAGTCTTGTAAAACGCCCGAATGGTTTGTTTGTGTCATTCCCGCGCAGGCGGAGGGGGCGGATCGTGCCTGCCGATGGGTGAGAACATTTTTTTAGGATGAGTGTGGGTATGGAAATTCAAGTATTGACCAGCCAGTGGCTCGGCCAGATAGCCACGTATCTGCCCTTTGGCTATTCCTTCGGGGCGGGCATGGTCTCGGCGGTGAATCCCTGCGGATTTGCCATGCTGCCGGTCTATCTGAGCCTCTATCTCGGGGCCGAGGACGGCGACTTTTATCAGCAGTCACCACTACGCAGGATGCTGAAGGCCCTGTGGATAACCGCAGTTGTCACCGCGGGCTTCGGCCTGCTCTTTGCTACGGTGGGAGGCATCATCACCTTGGGCGGCACCTTCCTCAACCATATGATACCCTGGCTGTCCCTGGTGGTCGGTCTGGCGTTGATAATAATGGGGATATGGCTGCTGATGGGGAATTACCTGTCGCTTTCCTTCATACACCGTCTGGCCGAAAAGTTCGGCGACCCCCGCCGCATGTCCGTCTGGGGTTATTTCCTCTTCGGGGCGGCCTTCGGGGCCACCTCAATGAGCTGTACCTTGCCGATCTTCCTGCTGGTGATGGGCAGTTCGATTGCGGCCAAGAACATCTCTGTCGGTATCTTCCAGTTTGTCAGTTATATCGCAGGGATGGGCAGTGTCCTTCTGGTGCTGACCCTCGGCATCGCCTTAATCAAGGAAGGGGTGGTGGTTGGAGCCCTGCGCCGAATTCTGCCTTATTTCCAGAAGATTTCGGCCTTCCTGCTGCTGGTGGCCGGGTCCTATATCGTCTACTACTGGCTGAAGAGCGACCTGTTATAGCCCCATACCTCCTCATTCCCGCAGCATTTTTGCCAGTTCAGCCGGATCTCCGGTCTGCAGCCGGCAGGCCATGCCTTCACAGACTGTGGCCGTGGCCCGGCCGTCTTTTTTCAGGGCCGTGCCGATAGAGGGTAACAGGCCGGCGAGATACTGCTGATTCGCCCCACCATCGGCCAGCAGCACCGTGGTGTCGGGCAGATACCGGCTGTTGATTGCCCGTAGTAACAGCTTTGTGTCGTCGTCCGCCGGGTTGCCGGCGATCACCACCTGTCGAGACCCGGCCTGGTCCATGAGATGGGCGGCGAGCATCAGCGGCAGGGCGGCAGGTTGTTGTTCAAGGATATCAGCGGCGGCCAGGATGGTCCCTTCGGCCATCTCCTGCCAGGAGCTTTCGCCGGTGAGTCGGGCAAGACGCAGGAGATTCATGGCGGCGACCGAATTGCCCGAGGGCTCCGCCCCATCATAAAGCCCTTTCATCCGAGTAATCAGCTCAGTCCCGGCCAGGGTATCAAAGAAGCCGCCCGCCGGGTCGGCAAAGCCTGCGACCTGCTGCTCGGTCAGGGCCAGGGCCTGCTGCAGACGTTTTGGCTGGTGATCCGCCGCGTAGAGATCAAGCAGACCCTGGATGAGGAAGGCATAATCTTCGAGGCTTGCCTCGAAACGGGCATCGCCTTCACGCCAGCGCCGCTTGAGGCTGCCATCCACTATCAGTGTTCCGAAGATGAAATCGGCCGTCTCCTCGGCGGCCTGGAGATAGCGCCGGTCCTCAAGAACCCGGCTGCCTTTGGCCAGGGCCGAGAGCATCAGGCCGTTCCAGGCCGTGATGACCTTGTCGTCGAGATGAGGGCGGGTCCTCCGGTTGCGCTGCTGCAACAGGGTCTGCCGGGCGCCTTGTAGAATATCCTGTATATCTTCTGCCGTCCTGCCGTAGTGTCGGGCGAGCTCCCGATCATCTGTGGACCGGTAGAGGATATTGCGGCCTGTGAATTCCTGGGCCGGATCATTGAGGGCATTGCCGTTTGACTGCACACCGTAGGCGGTCTTGAAGATCACGGCCTCATCCCGATCCAGGAGGGCGTCGATTTCCTGTTCCTGCCAGAGAAAAAAGGCCCCTTCGCCGTGCTCTTCGGGGTCATAGGGGTTTTCGCTGTCGGCATCCTCGGCCGTGAAAAAACCGCCATCCCGGCGCATATCCCGCAGGGTGTAATCGAGTGTCTCCCGAGCGACCCCGGCGAAATACCGGTTGCCGGTGAGGAGAGAGGCATCGAGCAGGATGGAGATCATTTGCGCCTGATCGTAGAGCATCTTCTCGAAATGGGGCACCCGCCACTGTCTGTCCACCGCGTAACGGTGAAAGCCGCCGCCGATATGGTCGTACATGCCGCCCGCCGTCATGGCGCCCAGGCTTTCGACCACCATCTGCAGGGCCTCGCTGTCGCCTGTTCTCTGGGAGTAGCGCAGGAGAAAATCCAGATACACCGGTTGCGGAAATTTGTTGCCGCTGCCAAAACCGGCATAACTGCGGTCATACATGCCGGAGAGGGCGACAAAACCCCTCTCCGGGAGTTCGGGGGCAAGGGTCGTAGAATGGCCGACAGAGGAGGTTTCCCGCAGAGAGGCGGTGATCTTCTCGGCGGACTCCGTGAGCTTGGTGCGGTCTTCGGCCCAGATCTTTTCTATTGTTTCGAGGATACCAACAAAGCCCGGGTGGCCGTAGCGCGCCTGGGGCGGGAAGTAGGTACCGGCAAAAAACGGTTTGCCGTCCGGCAGGAGAAAGACCGACAGCGGCCAGCCGCCCGACCCGGTCATGACCTGGGTGGCCGTCATGTAGATCTGATCAATATCGGGCCGCTCCTCGCGGTCGACCTTGATCGGGATGAAGGCCCGGTTGAGCAGCATCGCGATCCCGGCGTCTTCAAAGGATTCATGGGCCATGACATGGCACCAGTGGCAGGTTGAATAGCCGATGGAGAGAAAGATCGGCTTGTCCTGCGCCTTGGCCAAGGCCAGGGACTCTGCGGACCAGGGGCGCCAGTCCACGGGATTGTGGGCGTGCTGGAGGAGATAGGGACTTTTTTCAGCTATCAGGTGATTGGTCTTTCTGGTATCGTTCACGTGAACCTCCTTTTTCGGGGGAGAATTCCGCTGAGCGGCTCCTGCCCCTCGATCTCGGGCTGTATTCTCTTTCCACGTTCAACGGTTCAATCCCGACAACTCCAGTCCATGCCCTGTTACCTTGCCGCCAAAATTCCCTGGCGTGCGAGGAAAGTATCTGCTACAAGGACTGCTCCGTTTCAAAAAACATAAGCATCATTTACCGGGAGTCGAACCTCTTCAACGGTTGCCCGGCAGGGAGAAAAAATGAGTCGTTACCGCGGCATGCTGGCCGCCTCGTGTGCATATATCATCTGGGGCGTGCTGCCCATCTACTGGAAGGCCCTCAAGGCGGCTCCACCGCTTGAGATCCTCTGCCACCGGATGTCCTGGTCGCTCATCTTCACCCTGGGCCTGATCATCGTCACCCGCCGCTTCAAAGAATTCCGGGGGGTGGCGGCAAATCGCGGCAATCTGCTGATATTCGGCAGCTCGGCCTTGCTGTTGGCATTCAACTGGCTCATCTATATCTGGGCGGTGAATGCCGGCTATATTGTCGAGGCCAGTCTTGGCTACTTTATCAACCCGCTGATTACGGTGCTGTTCGGGGTCATCTTTTTCAAAGAGCGCCTGCGTCCCGGCCAATGCGCCGCCCTTTTCCTCGTGGTAGCCGGGGTCGTCTATCTGACCGTCTTCTATGGCCGTTTCCCGTGGATCGCCCTGTCACTGGCCGCGTCGTTTGCGGTCTACGGTCTTCTGCACAAGAAGAGCAGCGTCTCCTCGATGGATGCCCTGGGCCTTGAAATCCTCATATTTTTTGTCCCGACCGCCGCCTATCTCTTCTATCTCGAGGGTTCCGGAGGGGGCTATTTTATCCACGGCGGACTGATCTCCTCCTTACTTCTGATCGGCACCGGGGTGATCACCTCATTTCCCCTGCTGCTGTTTGGCTACGCGGCCCATAAGATTCCCCTGTCAACCCTCGGGCTTCTCCAGTATACCGCCCCGACCATCAATTTCTTTATCGGCATCTTTCTCTATCATGAGGATTTTCCCCGGGAGAGGATGATCGGCTTTCTCATTATCTGGAGTGCCCTGGTGCTGTATCTGGCGGAAGGAGCCATCCGCAAGATGCGGATGAAAAAGGCGGTCCTGCAGGATGGTTGACCGGACGTGCGAGAGCGAGGATTTTTTTGAGATGTCGGCTGTAGAGCAGTCAGGAAGAACAGGAGAACGACCGTGAGAGAAAAATTCGGCAGATGGCTGCCGGTGATCAGCCTGGTCACCGCCATGCTGCTCTGGTCCAGCTCTTTTATCGCCTTAAAGATCGCCTTTAAAAGCTACTCGCCGATGATCGTCATCTGGGGGCGTATGCTGGTGGGGAGTCTGATCTTTCTTTTTTTTATCAAGAGCCTGCGGCAGGTCAGATTTCACAAGGGAGATCTCAGGTACCTGCTGCTCATGGCGGTCTGTGAGCCCTGTATCTATTTTATTTTCGAGGCCAAGGCCATCGAGCTGACCACCGCCTCCCAGGCCGGCATGATCACCGCCATGCTGCCCCTATTGGTTGCCATCGGCGCTACGGTTTTTCTGAAGGAGAGGGTCTCGCGGCAGACCCTCTCCGGCTTTGTCCTGGCCATCTGCGGGGTATGTCTCTTGAGTATCAGCGGTGAGAGCAGCGCCGACGCCCCGAATCCCCTCATGGGCAACTTTCTGGAATTCCTGGCAATGGTGGCCGCCATGGGCTACACCATTTCTCTTAAACATCTCAGTTGTCGCTATTCCGCCCTCTTTCTCACCGCCGTCCAGTCCTGGATCGGGGCCGTGTTCTTTGCCTTTTTCCTCCTCTCCCCGGCTACCACGCTGCCGACCGAGTTTGTCCTTCAACCCGCCATGGCAGTGCTGTATCTGGGCAGCTGCGTGACCATCGGCGCCTATTTCCTCTACAACTTCGGAGTCAGCCTCCTGCCCGCCAGCCAGGCCTCGGCCTATATCAACCTCATCCCGATATTCACAGTGATCATGGGATATTTCCTCCTCGGTGAGACCTTTACCCTACTGCAGATGTTTGCCTCCATCCTGGTCTTTCTCGGGATCTTTATCAGCCAGAAACGGCCACGCCCACTCGAGTGATGAAAAGGTCCCGGGGGCATTGCGCTCAGATTTTTGCAAGAGGTTCATGTTGACACGTATTTCTCCCGGAGCTATACAAGCACAACGTAAGACACGCAAACGCCGGCGATACTGTCAGCGAAGGTGATTCTTTTTATATGTTGTTGCCCTGAGCCGGCACGAACCTCTTACCTTGAAAAATGACCTGATCAAACGGACTGCCGCTGGCAAAAATGGCCCGCCCCTCTGTCCAGGTGTAGGCCTCCTCCGCTGAGCATTCCGTTTTGGAGGTCGGATTGGACAAGGAAAAGACGATCGGCCGCTCGTTGATCCTGGCCATGGCCTCAAGCACCTCGCGGGTAAACCTCTTGGGTTGCCCGGAGACCCCAATGATCGCGTTTGGTCGCAGGGCCTCGACAGCTGAGAGAAAATCGGAAATGAGGGCATGATCATGGGCATAATCAAGCTTGATGGCGTCGTAAAAAGCCCGATCTCCTTCGTTGTAGGTTTTTGTCAGGCCCTCGACATACTATGTGTATTGTCGAGAACCTGACAAAAACTCTACGCCTTGTATATCGAACTTTTTATCTAGCCATCTGTGATCTTT
>JANOIV010000032.1:0-33329 GCA_031407875.1 Desulfobulbaceae bacterium
ACTTTTGCTTTAAAATTCCCTGAGTGTTTCCGTCTTGTCCCTTTTGCCATCTTCTGCTCCTTGTTTATGCCCATAAAAGGGCTCTATTGGTAGCAGAATTTCCACTTAAGGGCTTGTTCAATTTTCCGGAGCCACTTCTACCAGCAGCAGGGCGCGGTCAGTCGCTCCAGCCTTTTTCTTGCCGAGGATGGAGGAGAATGACTGACCGGGTAAGAGATAGGCGGTGACGGTTGTTCGGCCGAATTTTTCTGCCGGGAAATTTTTGTGCATGACCTGGCTCCATTCGCCGCTGACTGCTGCTTCTTCTCTTGGAAAACGGACCTCGGTTTCTGGTTCATCCTGCATTTCGGAAGAGTCAGCGGCCAGATCTCCGGCCATGCGAGAGAGCAGATCAGCATTGCTGCTGCGAAACGAGGTGATACGGTCAAAGGCCTCCTGCTGGTCCTGTCCGACGCTGGCCGGCAGAGCGAAACGGCCGATTTCAAGGGCTGGTCTGCCCTGCAGGGTCTCGTACTGTTCCAGGATGATATCGGCCGCCTCGGCCATAGAGGTGGTCCAGATCGCCCACTCCGGCAGATCGCCGGCGATAAAGAGCTGTTTCCAGGCCCTGAAGCGGTTTCTGATGACGGAGGCCGAAGGGTGGTTGATCTTGTCCCGGATTTCCAGCAGTTCCCGCAGAGGGTCCTCTTCTTCCGGATCATCATCGCCATGCAGTTGCCTGAAAAGGGCGGTCTGGCGGTCGTCAAGCAGGGAAAGCTGCTGGGCGATCTCTTCCTCTTCATGGTCGAGAATCTCGGCGATCTTCAGCACCAATCGGGCCTGCCAGAGGGCGAGTGTGACGGCGTCCTCTTTCTCCTGTGCATCTTTGAGCCCCTGTGTGCCGAGGAGCGAGGAGATAATCTCCTGCGTCGTATCGTCGCCCCGTTGCCGGGGGGCGGACATGGCGGCCACGGTCAGCCCACTCAGCTGGGCGGCGTAATCGTCCTTACGGTCCTTGATATCGCCGATCAGATGGAGAAAACGCGCCCTGCTGTCGCCGAGAGGACAGGGAGTATGTGCTTGACAGAAACCGTTTTTAATGAAAATATCCGGGTGTTCGGCGGTCGCCCCGTCGTTCTCTTCCGCCTCGACGGGCTGGAGGATGTGGACCTGGGGAAAGAGCAGGAAGAGCGGGTACTGGCTGCCGGAAAATAGAACGGTGCCCGGAAAATAGAGGGTGTCTAGTGTGTTCATATGCAAAATGTTAGAGAGAAAGTAACGTTTTATCTGTCAGCCGTGGTCTACCTGCTGTTCAATTTACGCCTGGGTGCGGATGCCTTGGGGAGCCTTGAGGCAACAGCCTGGCAGATTCTCCAGACGGCGCCCTATGTTGCCGGCTTTACCTATGTGATCATCGCCACGCTGCAGTATATGTCCGGTGGCGAAAAGGTACCATGGGACCGCCGACTGCGGCTGTTTTTCGCCATGGGTATCCTGGCCGGTCTGGTCTATGCCATCTGGGAATACGCCGGGCAGGGCACTGTCCCCGGAAAATAGATAATACCTGCCCTGTCACGCTCTGTAAACGGAGAAACCGCCGTCCGGCCTGTCGCCGGCTGAGCGTGGATTCCCCTCTTCCTCCCCTCTGGGAACACTGTCATGTTCTATCTCCACGCCTCCAACCGGACGGAAAACCTGCTGCGACATTTGGCTGAGGTTTTGCAGGTTCAAGGACGTGCCGATCCCTTTGCCTCGGAGCTGTTCCTTGTGCAGAGCCAGGGCATGGAGCGGATCATCTCCCAGAGGATGGCCGAGGTTTTCGGGGTCTGGTGCAATTTTGAGTATCTGCTGCCTCTGGCCTTCTTCGAGGTCCTGGCTAAGCGCCTGGAGATGTCGATCCACCCCGACGGTTTTGGCCGGGAGGTGCTGGTCTGGCGTCTGGAAGGACTGCTGCGTGAGCTCGATGATCCTGATTTTGCCCCTCTTGCCCACTATTTCAAGGGAGAGAATGCTGAACTCAAGCGTTTCCAACTGGCCCGACAACTGGCCAATCTCTTCGATCAGTATCAGGTGATGCGCCCCGATCTTCTGGCCTTATGGGATAGGGGCAAAATGGCAGGCGGTCACCCGGCGGAGAAGTGGCAGATGCGTCTCTGGCAGCGGCTGGCAGCCCAGATGCCGGATCTTGTCCATCGCGGCGCGATACTGGGGCAGGTCGGCCAGCGGCTGGCGGGCGGGGAGGATCTCTCCTCTCTGTTGCCGACCAGGCTTTCCGTTTTTGGTCTGCATATCATGCCGCCCCTCTTTCTCTCGCTTCTGGCCGGACTCTCCCGACACAGCGATGTCCATCTCTATGTCCTTTCGCCCTGCGAAGAGTACTGGGGCGATCTGCCGGGCAAACGGCAGCAGGTCCGGCAGAGGCTGGCCATGGCCAGTGAGGGAAAGGAGTCGGAGCCCGAGATTGCCTCCGGCCATCCGCTCCTGATCTCTCTTGGTCGGCAGGGCCGGGATTTTCAGGCGATGCTTCTGGAGAATGTCGATTTTGAACTGGAGTTCAGGAGCTTTGACGATCCCTTTACCACTTCCGCCCCGACCCTGCTGCACCGCCTGCAGTCGGACATGCTGAACAGCCGGGCGGGCGGCATCGAGAGCAGCAGGGAGGGCGTGACCGACGATGGTTCGCTCATCGTGGTTTCCTGCCACTCCCGCCTGCGCGAGGTGACGGTCCTCAAGGATCATATCCTCGATTGGCTGCACCGCGATCCAACTCTCGAACTGCGTGATATCGTGGTGATGGCCCCGGATATCCAGGAATACGCCGCCCTCATCCCGGCGGTCTTCCATGATCTGCAGCATAGCATTGCTGATCGCAGTTTGCGGCGCAGAAACAGCGCCCTGGCGGCCTTCCTGGCCTTTGTCGATATTCTCGGCGGCCGCTTCGGCTGGATGGAGGTCCTTGATCTGCTGCAAAAAGAGGTGGTCTCTCCCCGGTTTGAGCTGACGGCAGGCGATCTTGAGCAGATCCGCCAGTGGGTGACCGACTCCGGCATCCGCTGGGGGCTCTCGGCTCAGCAGCGGCAAGGGCTGGGGCTGCCGGCCAATTCATACGGCACCTGGCAGGCAGGTCTCGAACGTCTCTTGATGGGCTATGCCATCGACTCGCCGGATTTCGTCGATGGCATCCTGCCCTATACCGCGATCGAGGGCGGGACGGCCCGGGCCCTGGGCGGGCTCTGCGAGTTTGTCGCGATCCTGGCCGATGCGGAAAACGAGCTGCACGAAGCGCACAGCCTGGCCGAGTGGTCGCAGCTCCTGTCGCACTACGCGGGCCGCTTGTTTGCCGAGGACGACTCTCCGGATATCCTTGAGCTGCGGCAGATCCTGACTGAACTGGACGCCGGGGCCTTTCATCAGGAACAGGTAGTGCTGGCCGTGGTCCGGGCCTGGCTTGAGACCGCCAGCGCCGAGAGCCGTTCGGCCTCGGGATTCCTGCGCGGCCAGCTGACCTTTTGCTCGATGCTGCCGATGCGCTCCATCCCCTTTCGTATCGTCTGCCTGCTGGGTCTGGCCGACGGGGCTTTTCCCGGTAACGATCGGCATGCCACCTTTGATCTCCTGGCGGTCGAGCGGCGTTACGGCGACCGCTCCAAAAGAGACGACGACCGCTATCAGTTTCTTGAGGCCATGCTGGCCGCCCGTGATACGCTCTATATCAGCTATACGGGCCAGTCGATCAAGTCGAACGACAAGACGCCGCCATCGGTGGTGGTGACGGAGTTGCTTGAGGTCTTGCAGGACGATTACGGCCTGCAGGCCAAAGACCTGGTCAGACACCATTCTCTGCAGCCCTTCAGCCGTCGTTATTTCAGCGGAGCTGACCCACGTTTCTTCAGTTACGACAACCAGGCCTGTGACACGGCCAGGCGTATGGCCGAGCCGCGCGCCGAGGATTCCCCGTGGTGGTCGGGAGAATTGGAGCCGCGGGAGGAGGCGGTGCCCCTCGCCGCCCTCTTCGGTTTTTTTGCCAATCCCCAGAAATGGTTTGTCAGAAATATCCTCGGTATCCGCCTCGATCTTGATGAAGACCTGCCTGAGGAGAGCGAACCCTTTGCCGTCGGCCGTCTTGAAGCCTATGCCATCGATCAGGAGATTGTGCAGTCCCTCCTGGCCGATGAACACGAGGAGGTGTTCTTTGAGCGTCTGCGGGCCGAGGGCAAGTGGCCGCTGGGCATGCCGGGAGAATTGCTGTATGAACGGCAGAAAGATGAACTGGCCGCCTTTGTGGCCCGCATCAGGGCGCAGAATATGGGGGCCAGACTGCCCGATCTCGCCGTTGATCTGGAGATCGGCGGTATCCGCCTCAAGGGCCAGCTCGCCAACGTCTATGAAGAGGGGATTTTGCTGAGCCGCTATACAAGCTGCAAGGGTAAGGACGTGCTCAGTCTCTGGCTCCATAACCTGCTCGCCGGTCTGCTGCTGGGCGAGGGGAAAAGGGTGGTCGCCGTGCTGCGGGACCGGGACCTGCACTGTACCTCGGCCGTCGACCATCTACCCGACCTGGCCCGATTCGTTGAGCTCTTCCGGGCCGGATGTCTCAGCCCCAGTTTCCTGTATGTCGAACCGGCCTGGGCCTATGCGCAGCAGCTTGACAAAAAAAGCCCTGTGCCCCCGCTGGTGACGGCCCGGAAAAAATGGCAGGAAAGCCTCGACAAGGGCTATGAACCGGAATGGGCTTTGCTTTTACAGGGTGTGCCGGCCCAGGATGCCTTGGGCGAGTCCTTTGAAGAGCTCTGTCTGACCGTGTTCTGCCCGGTCTGGGGGGCGAGCAAATGAACCGGGACATGGAGATCTTCGACTCGGCCAAGGTGGAGCTGCGCCGGGGCATCAATCTGGTCGAGGCCAGCGCCGGCACCGGCAAGACCTACGCCATCGCCATGCTGGTCCTGCGTCTCATCACCGAACAAGCCATCTCCATTGACCGTTTGCTGGTTGTCACCTTCACCAAGGCGGCCACCGCCGAACTGCGCGAGCGCATCAGAAAACGGCTGGCCGAGGCCAGGGACCTGCTGCGCGATCAGTCTGCCGAGACGGATCAGACCCTGCGCGATTGGGCGGCCGGAGTCGTCGATCACAGGCTCGCCCTTCAGCGCCTTGGCGAGGCCCTCTGCGATATCGACCGTGCTGCCATTTTCACGATCCACGGCTTCTGTCAACGCATGCTGCAGGAACAGGCCCTTGAGAGCAGCCAGCTCTTCCAGGTCGAGCTGATTCCTGATACCACTCTCATCCGTGGGCAGGTTGTCCATGATTTCTGGCGGCACTCCATGTATGGTCTCGGCTCCTTGCCCTGCGCTTTGCTGCTGCAGCATTTTCCTACCCCTGAGCATCTCTATGACACTGTCAAGAGGATGAGCGGCGATATCTCCGGCATCGAACCGGCCTGCCCGACCGTGGCCGAAGTCTCCCCTCAGCTGGAAGAGATCTATGGAAAACTGCAAACATGGTGGTCCCGAGAGGAGCAAAATCTCCGGCCGCTCTTTGAAAATGCCTTAGCCTGCGGCTATTGCAATAAGGCTCTGGCCGAGGGCTTTGCGCTGTGGTGGCGGCAGCTTGCTGATTTTTTCAGTGGCGGCAGACGCGTGCTGCCGGACCTCAAGTGGCTGGGCCGTCCGGGCCTCACCGGCATGCTGAACGGCAATAAATTACGGGGCGACGCCAAGAAACTGACCTTCCTGCAGGACTGGCCCCTGGCCGATACCCTGGTGGAAGGCTGGTCGGCGGTGGCGGTGGAACTGCAACTGGCCGTGCGGGCAGCACTGGCCGAGGAACTGCGCACTGAGGTTGATAAGCGGCTGCGCGGGCAGGGCGCTATATCCTACAACGATCTCATCCTGAGTCTGGCCAAGGCCCTCAGCGGCACCGGCAGCGCACGGCTGCGCACAGTCCTGGGCGAGCGTTATACCGCGGCCCTGATCGACGAGTTTCAGGACACCGACGCGGCCCAATGGCAGATCTTCTCGTCTCTTTTTGGCAGCGGCGGGCACGCCCTCTATCTCATCGGCGATCCGAAACAGGCGATCTACAGGTTCCGGGGCGCCGATATCTACTCCTATTTCGCGGCCAGAAACAAGGCGGACTATCTTCTCACCCTGCAGCGCAACTTCCGCTCCCATCCCCTCCTGGTGGCGGGGGTCAATAGACTTTTCGCCGGAGTTCGGCCTTTCGCCTTCCCCGACGAGATCATGCCCTACCAACCGGTGGAGGCGGCCAGGACGGCGGAGGACGAGGCTCTGTACCGGGGCGGCAGGGCACTCGATCCCCTGCTGTACTGCCAACTCCCGGCCCCGGAGGGCGAAGAGGGCAAGCGTTGGAGTTCCGGCAAGGCCGCCGAGCATATCCAGGACTTTGTGGTCCGGGAAGTCGGCCGTCTGCTCGGCGGCGAAACCCCAGTCCTGTGCAGGAAAGAAGGTGTCGACCGGCCGCTGCAGCCCCGCGATATCGCCATTCTGGTCCGTAATAACAACCATGCCGCGGCCTACCAGCGGGCCTTGATGCACAAGGGGATCCCGGCGGTGGTCGCCAGTCGCCAGTCGGTCTTTGCCACCGCCGAATGTGCGGACATCCTCCGTCTCCTCCAGGCCATTCATGAGCCAGGCGATCTGCGTCTGCAAAAGGCCGCCATGACCTGCAGCTGGTTCGGTCTGAATGGTCAACAACTGCAGGAGATCTGGCTCGACGATGAGGCCTTCGATCGCTGGCATCTGCGCTTTCAGGCCTATGCCCAGTTGTGGCAGGAGCAGGGCTTTCTGACCATGATGAGCAGCCTGCTGCGACAGGAACAGGTCTTTAGCCACCTGGCAGGCCAGGAGCTGGCCGAGCGCCGCATCTCCAATATCTCCCATCTCCTGGAGCTCATCCAGGAGGCGGCCGCAAACGACAATCTGGGTCCGATCCAGACCCTGCAGTGGTTGCAGGCGATACGGACGAGCGGCGAGACGGTCGAGGAGTTTGAACTGCGCCTGGAAAGCGACGAGGAGGCGGTGCAGGTGGTCACCGTACACAGCGCCAAAGGGCTCGAATACCCGGTGGTCTTCTGTCCCTATCTCTGGTACCGCCGCAATGCCGGCAAGACCGAGAAAAACCTGGTGATCTTTCACGATGAGGCCAAAAATCTGCGGGTGGATCTGGGCTCGACGGAATTCGCCCGCCGCAGGCAGGAGGCCGAGCAGGACGAACTGTCCGAGGAGCTGCGCCTGCTCTATGTTGCAGTCACCCGCGCTAAATTGCGCTGTTATATCATCTGGGCCGATGTCAAGGGCGTTAAGAATATCGAGGATTCGTTTTTCTCGGCCCTTGGTCTGCGCCTCTTTCCAGAAGGACCGGTAGAGGAGAACGAGCAGCTCGGCTGGCTGCAGACCCTGGCGGAGGACGAGGGCGTGGCCTGGCAAACGATCGAGATGGAGGACACGGCTGTTCAACCCGTCAAGACGGACCCGGATGCTGTCCCGCTCAGTTGCCGGCAGGCCTCGCAACGGTCTTTGCAGACCATCTGGCAGATGTCGAGCTATTCGGCCCTGGCTTCCCAGAGCAGGCATGAAGAGGACGGCATCGGCGAGGGCGGGGAGCATCCTGTGCCGCTTGCGCCAACAGGCGAGGAACTGATCGCGGCAGCGGGCTTGCCGGCCGGTGCCCATTTCGGCAATGCCGTCCATGATCTCCTTGAGACCGAGGCCTTTTCAGCACTCGCCGCAGGAGTTGATATTTCTGAGCGGCTTGGATCTCTGCAGAGGCGTTACGGTCTGCAGCTGGACAATAGGCAAATGAGCCTCCTCCTGCAGAATGCCGTGCGGTCGCAGCTCCAGTCTGAAATTGCGGCCGGCCACAGTTTCAGTCTGGCCATGCTGGACCCTCGGCGGCTACTCAAGGAGATGCCCTTTTATTTTCACCTGGGCCGGACCACGACCGGGAGAATCAATGAGATCCTTCTCTCGGATCCGGCTGTTGTATCGCTTTC
Source organism: Desulfobulbaceae bacterium (assembly GCA_031407875.1). Taxonomy (GTDB): domain Bacteria; phylum Desulfobacterota; class Desulfobulbia; order Desulfobulbales; family Desulfocapsaceae; genus Desulfoprunum. The sequence continues at coordinate 7,994 of JANOIV010000032.1, forward strand.
CCACCGCGAGATGCAGGGCTATCTGACCGGCTTTGTCGACCTGATCTGCGAGCATGAAGGGCTGTTTTATATCGTCGACTACAAGACTAATAATCTGGGCGAGAGGCAGGCCGACTATGCCCCCGCCGCACTCCTTGAGGCGATGCGGGGCCATAACTACGGTCTGCAATACTGGCTCTATACCCTGATGTTGCACCGCTATCTCGGCAATTGCCTGCCGGACTATGACTATGATCGGCATTTCGGCGGGGTCATGTATCTCTTTGTCAGGGGCATGCATCCGGCCCTGCCGGGCAGCGGGGTCTTCCATGCCCGGCCGGACTTCGACCGTCTGCGTGAGCTTGATCGCTGCCTGGGAGGTGAACTATGACTGCGAACGCCTTTATACCCGGCCTCCTCGACCGGCATTTCGCCGACTTCCTGACGGCCAGATCCGGCCTGAGCGGGGAAGCTGCCGGCGTCTTCCAGCGCATTGTCGCAGGTCTTTCGGCCGCCATGGCGGCGGGGCATGTCTGTCTGCCGGTCTCCGGGGAGGAAGCGGAGGTGCTGGGGCAATCGCCCCTGGTCTCGGCAGGTGACCTGACCCCGTTGGTCCTCATACCGGATCGGAATGGCGGGCGTCTCTATCTGCACAGATATTTCAACTATGAACACCGGCTGGCGGCTCAACTCCTTGAACTCTCCGAACGCAGTTATGAAGTCGATAACCTGCCGGAACTGCTCGACAGCTGCTTTCCCCGGAAGGATGGCGAGACAGACTGGCAGCGCCAAGCCGCCGAGGTGGCCCTGCAGCGGGCCCTCTGCGTTGTCACCGGTGGACCGGGGACCGGCAAGACCTATACGGTTGCCAAGATCATCGCCCTGCTGCTGCGGGCCTGCGGGCCGGGCCTGCGCCTGGCCCTGGCGGCGCCCACCGGCAAGGCGGCGATGCGATTGCGGGAATCGCTTGGCCGCGGACTGGCTGATCTCGCTCTCCCCGAGGACCTTGCCGCAGCCGTCCCCGCCGGGGCCTCGACCCTGCACCGTCTGCTCGGGGTGCGGCCCGGTTCGCCGGGATTTCGCCATGGGGGCGACAATCCGCTGCCCTATGATGTGGTGGTGGTCGACGAGGCCTCCATGGTCGATCTGGCCATGATGAGTAAACTGGTCGATGCCCTGCCGCAGGGCGCCCGCCTGATCCTCCTGGGGGATAGGGATCAGCTGGCCTCGGTCGAATCGGGGGCGGTGCTGGCCGACTGCAGCCGGGCCCTGCCGGATAATACCGTGGAACTGCAGAGGACCTTCCGCTTTAATGCCGGTATCAAGAGACTGGCCAGACTGGTGAATGAACAGAAGGCGGCCCAGGCCTGGCGGCTGCTTGAAACGGGCGAATTCGCCAATGTCCGTCTTGTCCGGGGGCCTTCGCTGCAACAGGCCGTCGACCGCTACTTCGAGTATATGCAGATTCTCGCCGAGGTCAGCGAAGAAGCGCACTACCCGCAGGTCTTTGGCCTTTTCAATCGCTTCCGCATCCTCTGTGCCGTGCGACAAGGGGGAAGAGGGGTGGCCGCCGTCAATCAGGCAATCGAGCGGGGACTGCAGGCCCGTGGCTGCCGAATCTCCCCCGAGGAAACCTGGTATCCCGGCCGACCGATCCTGATCACCTGCAACGATTACAGTCTCGATCTCTTCAACGGCGATATCGGCATCTGCCTGCCCGATCCCGCCAAAGAGGGCAGGATCAAGGTCTGGTTCGAGCGTCCCGACGGCCGCCTCCGCAGTTTTCTGCCCTACCGGCTGCCCCAGTGTGAGACCGTCTTCGCCATGACCATCCACAAAAGCCAGGGCTCGGAGTTTGACGAGGTGCTGATCATCTTGCCGGATCAGGACAACCTGGTGCTCAGCCGGGAACTGGTCTACACGGCCATCACCCGGGCGAAAAAAGAGGTCGCGATCCTGACGGAGGAGGAAATCCTTCATGCGGCCTTAAGCCGTTCGATTGAGCGCGCCAGTGGTCTGGCCGAGATGCTCTGCTCGCCTGCCTGATGGCTGGCCTCAGATTATGGATTATTTTAGAAATACTTTGAGGCTGATAGTACCTTCGGAAGGCTGAAAGGGCAGGGGAAATAATAAATCCGTCCTGCATGGCGATACAAACCGATCCATAAGAAACCGTGGTCTGGCCCCGGTTTCCTTTCAAAAACCTATCAAATACTGGTATGCTCGATATGAAAACGGCCACTGGTGTTTCGATTCTTATTTTGTCTATGGCAATATGCTTCATGGGCTATAGGGCTTTTACTCTGGAAATGACACAAGTGAGACCTCCTGATCCCGTAATACTATTAAATGATGGCAGAAAAATCGATGCCAAATCCCTGAAGAAAATACTTGAAGAACATAAGAAATGGATCAGTACCTCCAAAAGGGAGGGGGAAAAAGCTGATCTGTCTCAAGTTGATTTTAAAGATGTTGATCTCTCTGGAGCGGTATTATCTGAAGCCGATCTCTCAAGATCGGTACTCTTTGGAGCCAATCTGGCCGGTATTGACTTGTCTGGTGCCAATCTCTCTGGAGCAAAATTGTCTAAGGCAAATCTATCTAAGGCAAATCTATCCACGGCTAATCTGTTTGAAGCCGATCTGCTCAATGCCGATCTAACTGATGCAAATCTATCTGAAGTATATGGTAGAAGGATCGATGCCAAGTCCCTGAAAAAGATACTTGATGAACATAAGAGATGGATAAGTTCAAATGGAAAGGAAGGAAAAAGGGCTGATCTATCTAAAGTTGATTTCTCCAAAGCAGATCTGTCTCGAATTTATCTGCCACGAACTGTTCTATCTCAAGCGATTTTAGCTAATGCCAATTTATCTGGTGCCAATTTAGAATTAGCAGATCTGTCTGAAGCGATTTTGGCTAATGCCAATTTATCTGGTGTTATTTTAGAATTTTCTGATCTATCTAAAGTGGATCTGAGTAAAGCAGATCTGTCCGGATCCAACATTTCCGATTCCGATCTGTCTGGAGCTAATCTTGAAAACGCCAATCTGAAGAAAGCTGATTTATCAGGAGTCAATTTAACAGGTGCTTCACTTAGGGATGCAGATCTCCATAAATCCATTCTTAGAGATGCAAATCTCAACCATACACTCTTTGAATTTGAACTTTCCAACCTTCCAAATATTTCCGGTGTTGCTCAAGCGCATAACTTATCACACTTGAAATATAAGGGAAACCCACAGGTTCTAGTGGAGTTGAGAAGGAAATTCAAAGACTATGGACTACGAAGACAGGAACGCGAATTAACGTATGCAATCAAACATACGGGAGCTCAAATTGCTTTTGAAAATGGTGATTTATTAACAAAAATCGAGTTGTTTTCTGGGTGGCTAGCTTTTGATTTAACATGCCAATGGGGAATGGCGTCTGAGCGCCCATTGCTTATTTTGATCGGCTTTATTTTTCTATTTTCAGCTCCTTATACGGTATCTTTATCATCGAAAGTAAAAAAAGACGGGATTTGGAAGGTCTGGATACCTGAACGAGTGCGTACAGATATAGGCAAAAACGAGCCTGAACTTCTAGGGATGGGATTTTTCAAAGCCATAAGAACAGCCTTTTACTTTAGCCTTCTTTCAGCCTTCAACATAGGTTGGCGTGACCTTAATGTGGGCAATTGGATATCAAGAATCCAACCACAAGAATTCAAAATCCAAGCCTCTGGTTGGGTGAGGACGGTTTCCGGTATTCAATCAATCTTGACGTATACCTGCTGGCGCTAGCAGTTCTTGCTTATTTTGGCAGGCCATTTGAAGGCTATTGACTTAAAATGTCCGCCAAAAGCCAAGAGGGGAAGCTTTGGCAGTAGGGACACGTCACGAAATCTGCTATTCCAATATTCGCCTACCCTTTTCTCTCTCGGCAGCATCCAGGTAAGCGATAACCTCCCCACTACTCCACGATAACCCCCACATCCCCCTCGGTCATCCGGCCGATCAACGCGGCATCGCCGATTCCCGTCTCGTGCAGTTGTTTGAGCAGTTTCTTAGCCTGATCTTCCGGCAGGGCGAGCAACAGGCCGCCGGAGGTCTGCGGGTCGTAGAGCAGCTCTTCCTGCGACGGGGTGAGTTGTCTGGCCATGGTCAGCGGATGGCGGGCCACCAAGGTCCTGTTGGCCCTGTTGCTGCCGGTGGTCTGGCCCTTTTTATACATATCGTGGGCACCGGCATAGAAGGGCAGTTTGGCATAGTCGATGATTGCCTGGACACCGCTGCCGGCGGCCATTTCCAGCAGATGGCCGAGCAGGCCGAAGCCGGTGATGTCCGTGCAGGCGTGCAGGTCGTAGGTCAGGGCCCTTTCGATGGCCAGCCTGTTCAGTGCGGCGATGATCGGCAGGATGGAGCGTTCAAGCTCTTTCATATCGAACTTACCGGCCCGGACCGCATTGAACAGGACTCCGGAACCGAGCGGTTTGGTCAGCAGCAGTGCGTCGCCCGGCCGCGCCCCGGCATTGGTGATAATCCGGTCGGGATGGACAATACCGTTCACACTGAGGCCGTATTTCGGTTCATTGTCATCGACGGAATGGCCCCCGGCCAGACATGCCCCGGCCTCGACGACCTTGTCGTTGCCGCCGCGCAGAATATCCTTAAGGATACCCATGTCCAGTTCACGTGAGGGAAACATCACCACATTCAGGGCGGTAAGGGGCTTGCCGCCCATCGAGTAGACATCGGATATCGAGTTTGCCGCTGCGATCTGTCCGAACCAGTACGGGTCGTCCACCGGCGGGGTGATAAAATCGATGGTGCTGACCATCGCCATATCGTCGGAAAGCCTATAGACGGCAGCGTCGTCGGAGGTCTCTATGCCGACCAGCAGATTGGCGTCATGGTGGAAATTCAGGCCGCTCAGCACGTTCGACAGGTCCGTCGAACCGATTTTCGCTGCTCAGCCGCAGGTCCTGGCAAGTCCTGTGAGCGTTTTTTTCTTAAAAAGCCGCATGCGTGTTCTCCGGAAAAATAACCTCCGCTCTGTTTGCAGTGCGGAGGTATTGAAACTACGAAATGTTTGCCTTTCTTGGGAAGCAAAGGGAAGAACGCGAAGCTGTCCTCTTCTAAAGTAATGAGACAGCTGGACCGTATCAGGGATCAGAGCACTGGATAACCGGCCTCTTTCCAACCCGCAAGGCCGTTTTTCAAGGCCTTGCTCTTGCTGAATCCTTCCTTGGCGTATAGGCCCGCAAGACCTGCGGCCGTCCCTTCGCCAGGTCAGCCGCAGTAGAAGACCAGCTCGGTATCCCTGGCCAGGCCGGTAAGCCGGGCCCTGAAATCGGCCAGACTTATTCCGCCCTCCAGGTGACTTCCCTTAAATTTTTCATCGCTGTCATATGCACAGATAAGCAGGGCCTTGCCGGACAGCACCCGATCCCTGATCTCAGAGGGAGCAACCCTTGTAACGTCAGACATGATCTCGCCTCTTCGTTGATACGTATACTGTTATCGGCAACGAAAACCGACCATTGCCGGCAGGAAGTCATCGATTAACGACGAATCATTCACCCAAAGCCATCGATTCAAGCGCTCTCCGGATTGTCCTTCATAGCGCTGTGTTAACGCACATGTCAAGCCTAAAACGGCGCTTTCTCAGAGGGCCCCGACTCCCATCATGAGAAAACCGTAAGATCGAAAAGGAAAGATTCAAGTGGCGGCAGTTCGACAGCCTGAACTTCCGCTGGCGTCAGACAACGACGATATCCAGTCTCTCCGGCCCGTGCACGCCGATGACGAGATTGAGCTCGATATCGGCCGTGCGACTGGGGCCGGTGATCAGGGTAATGTTGGTGGGTGGCGAGGCCGCATAGGCGGCAAAGAAGTCGTCGAGTGTGGCAAAGATCTTGTCCCGCGGCACAATGGCAATATGCTGGGCGGAAAGCAGGCTGGCCTGAACGGACTTTCCTGCCGCGCTGGAGCAGACGATGCTGCCGTTTTCGGCGATGGCGGCAGACACTTCCTCCACGGTCACCTGTGCGGCCTGATAATCCGGGAGGAGGTGAGGGATACGGGCGGTGGCGGCCCTCTCGATTTCGCTGGCCATCGGACAAAAGACTGCCGCGCCCTCCATTACCAATCCCGCTATCGTATCCGCCAGTTTCTCTCTCTCGTCAACGCGATGTGTCCCGGCCGCGGCCCTGGCGGCATTCTCTAAAAACAGGGTAACGGTATCGATGGCAGTCATTTGACCCTCCTTCTGAAAGACCTGGGAGAAGGTCTCGGGACCCTTCCGGTTACGTCTTTGCCGCCCAACATCCGCATGATCGGCCAGAAGATGTCGGCGAGCCGTTCGCCCCATGAGAACAGCAAGGGCGACCGGACCGCGATCCCGAAAAGACGCATCCCCATACTCATAGCCGCGGGGGAAAAGCCCTCCGCAACCCGGCGCTGACGCTGGTTGACGATGAGCTTGGTGAGGGGGATCTTCACCGGGCAGACCTCGTTACAGGCCCCGCAAAGCGTGCTGGCGTCGATGAGCGGGTGCGACTCGGCCATGTCGGTGAGCAGGGTCGTCAGGATGATGCCCATCGGGCCGGGGTAGGTCGCGCCGTAGGCATGGCCGCCCACGGTTCGATAGACCGGGCAGACATTCATGCAGGCCCCGCAGCGGATGCATTTGAGCATCTCCCGGCAGTCCCCGGCCAGGATCTCCGAGCGGCCGTTGTCGAGCAGGACGATGTGGAGTTCCCGCGCGCAGGTCGTCTCCTCCGGCTTTCTCGTGCCGGTGATGATCGAGACATAGCTCGTTATGGCCTGGCCCGTGGCGGAGCGCGGCAGGAGCCTGATAAAGGTGGGCAGGTCGCGTAGCGAGGGCAGGATCTTTTCGATGGAGAGCAGGGCGATGTGCAGCGGCGGCACCGTGGTCACCATGCGGCCGTTTCCTTCGTTGGTGAAGATGACCAGGCTGCCTGATTCGGCGATGGCAAAATTGGCGCCGGTGAGGCCGGCATCGGCGGCAAGAAACTTCTCCCGCAGCACCTTTCGGGCGATCTTGGTGAGGACCTGCGGATCCTCGGAATAGGCCACGCCGAGCTTGTCCGCAAAGAGCCTCCCGACCTGTCGGCGGTTCTTGTGGATGGCCGGCACGATGATATGGGACGGGGTCTCATGGTCGAGCTGGATGATGTACTCGCCGAGGTCGGTCTCGACCACCTCAAAGCCCTGCTCCTCCAGATAGGGATTGAGATGGATCTCTTCGGACACCATCGATTTACCTTTGGCCACCATCTTTACCCCGCGCTCTTTCAGGACCCGGGCGATGGTTCCCCGCGCCGCGGCTGCGTCGGAGGCATGGTGTACCGTGGCCCCGGCCTTTGCGGCGTTTTGGGAGAAGCGACCGACATAGGTCTGGAGGTCGTCCAGCACGCCCATTTTTATGGCGGAGGCCTTTTCGCGCAGCGCCTCGAAGTCGGGTACGGCGGCAACGGCGCCTAGCCGTCTCGCGCCGAAGGTGTCGGCGGCATTTTTCATCGAGGCCCGCAAGGATGCATCGGCGATGGCCTTGATGGCGTTGGCCCTGAAATTGAGACTCGTCTGTGTGTTCATATCCCCTCCGCGATCAGTTCAGCGATATGTTTGGCCTTGATGGTACTGCCGCGTCGCTTCAGGGCATCGGCGATATTCATCAAACAGCCGGAGTCCGCGCCGGTCACGATGTCCGCGCCGGTGGCAATGACGTTGTCCGCCTTTTCCGTGGCAATGGCGATGGAGATCTCCGGCAGTTTTGCCATGAACACGCCGCCGAATCCGCAGCAGCGGGTGGCATCGGCAAGGGGGATGAATTCAAGGCCCTTCAAGGCCCTGAGCAGCATTTGGGGTTCCTCGCGCAGGCCGAGTGTACGGGTGAGATGGCAGGACGAATGATAGGTGACCTTGCCTTTGCCGGTGAGGTTCATCTCGTGCACCTTCAGTACCTGCACCAGAAACTGGGTCAGTTCATACACCCGTGCGCCGGCTTTCTCCGCGGCAGCCTGCAGATTCGGGTTGCCTGCGAACAAACCGGGGTAGTGGTGCTTGATCATTGCGGCGCAGGAGCCGGAAGGGACGAGGATGGGGTCATCACCGGTGAAGACCGAGAGGAAATGCTCGGCGGCGGCCCTTGCCTCCTTATGGTATCCGGCGTTGTAGGCGGGCTGCCCGCAACAGGTCTGGCCGGGCGGAAAGGCAACTTCCACGCCGCACTTTTCGAGAATATGCAACACTGCTTCGCCGACTTCGGGGTAGATTGCATCTACCAGACAGGTGCCAAATAGTTGAATGCGCATATGCCCCTCTCTGTAAAGGGTGAGACTGCGGCTGCTCCGGACCGAAGAGCGGAACGTATGGTTAAGCATAGTCAAATTGCCGCCGCAGAACAATGGCCGGATAAAATAAATACGCAACTGGGCCTCCGCAGATTGTGGCGAAAATCAGGCAGAACTTTCAGAAAAATATTTAAAGAGAGCCTTGTATTGCCGTATCGAAATGATGTAGCATTAATCAAGTTTCTTGAATGAAACCATGATTGTTAATCCAAGGAGGGACGAATCGCGAAAGTGCTCTTTCTTTACCGGTAAGTTGAGAGCATTGAGATGCCTTGTAAAAATAGAGTGTAGTGTTGAGGGCATATCTTTTCAGACCCGAGCGCGAGCCTGAAAAAGGATGACCTCGACTGCCCTATTCGGAGCACGGCAAAAAAATCAAGCAGGCAAACAACAAAAGGAGGAAGAAAAAATGGGGAAGAAATTATTTCTGTTAGTTGGTGTGTGTCTGGTTGTGGCGTGTGCGTCGTCTGCCTTTGCAGCCGTCACGCTCAAACGTCTGGGGGATCATCCTTTCTATCAGCCGGCCATGACCTCTGAGGCGGACCTGCGGACCATGGTCGAAAAACACAGCGCTGATCTGCAGGATGGGTTTGCCAAAGCGGGCAATCCGGAGCTGTTTCCGGAGTTTATGACCCAGTTTCCGACTGCAAAAATTGAGTCCGTTCAAGTTGCACCAGGGGAACGATTTGATTGGATGCTCTTTAAGAAAAAGGGTACAGGGTCGGTCAAGACGGCCAAGGATGTGACCTGGGGCGGTGAGGCGGCATTTGATGCCTTCAGTTTCCATATTGACCAGGCAGGACAGCGTTACGAGTTCATCGTTCCCGCTGTTTGCGGCAACCTGGCCTTGAAGAACATCGGTACTGTTCCGGCGCCGGGCAATCAGGAGCCGGTCTGTACTATGACTCTGTCCAACTCAGAGATCAAGTGCGGCCAGGTGGTTACAGTTGATGCAACGGGATCCACCGATCCTGATGGCACCATTGCCGAGGTGGTCTTCCAACTGTTGGATGCCTCCAATCAGGTGGTGGCGGAGAAGAGGGATAACGAGGCCCCGTTTGTCCAGGATCTCACTGTCCCCTGTGAGTCTTCCCAGTACACCGTCAAGACTGTGGTGATCGACAATAACGGCGCCCAGTCAAGCCCTGCCGATTGTACCCAAACCGTGATGGTCGCCCAGCGTAAGGGTGGACCGGTGGTCGATGTCGGTGTTGCTCATCAGTTCGATCCCGCCACCTATGTCTTTGCCCGTGTAGGCTATGAGTATCCGTTGGCTGAAAGACTGTACGTAATGGGCCTTGTAGGTGGGTTCGCCGTAGTTGATGAGGATGACGAAGGTCTCGATGAGGACGAGGATGCCGATAGCGCCTTTACCGCCGACGCCCTGTTGAATTACTACTTCAACGAGAAGCTGTTCGTTGGTGGCGGGGTCGGGTTCTGGTCCGGCAACGACGGCAAGGTCGATTTGATTGTCAATCTGGGCTATCTCGTCTATGAGAAACCTAACGCGTTTAAGACCTCGCTTTTTGTCGAAGGACGCTGCTTTGCCGATGAACTGGTTTCCAGTACTGCAACCCGCTTTGGCGTAGGATTGCGCTTCCAGTTTTAGATAACAGAAAAAAACAGTCAGAGAAAACATCTGAAAAATGGCCCATCCAGCTTGCTCTGGATGGGCCATTTTCTTTTTATGGTTTGAGCATTAGCATGGGGACGTTGTTGATTGAGTTGCCATCCAAGCATCAGAATCCGTAACCGCTGCCGTTTTCCTGGCAGAAATAATCACGCACATAACCCGAATGTTTTCCATTGAGCGGACGGCATTGCGACAGGGCGGCAAGACAAAGGACCTTGCAGATGCCAGAGGCGCCCTGTGCTACATTGCCGCCAGAAAGATGGGATTGACCAGCGTCTCGATGGCACCAATGCTCAATCTCACGTGATCAGGAGTTGTGCTGACGGCCGGAAGAGGCGAGGTGCTTTATGGAAAAATTCCGGAGTTGCGATATATACTCTCAGGCAGTTAACAAAATCAACAGGGGCCTCTTTGTCTTTAAAGCGGTTGAGAAGAGTGCCGGGGTGTTGTATTGATGCATTTTGTTCGATTATTTTGCAAAGTATGGCACTGAAGGAGAGGTGGTAATGCGCAGGCTGATTCGTTGGACGCTGGCCCTGTTGGTGGTCGCTGGAGTTGCTTTTTTGATCTGGCAGAAGACCCGGGCCAAAGCCGTTGAAGTGGTGGTCAAACCGGTCGTCCGGGGCGTGGTCGAAAAGACGGTGGCCAATACCCGCGCCGGCACGGTGAACGCCTGCCGTAGGGCCAAGCTCTCGCCCAGTATCGGTGGCCAGATAGCCGGTCTGCCGATCCGTGAGGGTGATCAGGTGCAGGCCGGAGCCCTGCTGCTGGAGATCTGGAATGAAGATCTGGCGGCCCAGTTGGTCCTGGCCGAAAAGGAGGCCGCGGTTGCCGAGGCCCAGGCCAGCGCCGCCTGTCTATCGGCCGAAGAGGCGAACCGACAGGCGGAACGGTCGAAGAAACTGTTCAAAAATCAAGTCGGCTCCGAGGAGCAGACCGACCGTGCCGTCACCCAGGCCAGATCCTTGCAGGCCCAGTGCGAGGCCGCCCGGGCCACGGTGCAGATGAGTCTGGCCCGCATCAATGTCGCCTTGGCCAATCTCTCCCGCACCCGTCTTGTGGCGCCCTTTGATGGGGTGGTGGCGAAAATCGAAGGCGAGCTCAATGAGTATGTCACTCCGTCGCCCGTCGGTGTCCAGATCCCGCCCGCTGTCGATCTTATCGAAAACAATTGTTATTATGTCCTGGCCCCGATCGATGAGGTGGATGCCGCAGCTGTCCGCGTCGGCATGAAGACCCGGATCAGCCTTGACGCCTTCAAAGAAAGGCAGTTCGTCGGCACGGTGCGCCGCATTTCACCCTATGTGCTCGATGTGGAGAAACAGGCGAGGACCGTCGATATCGAGGCAGCCTTTTCGAACCAGAATGACTTCAAGGATCTCCTGGCCGGCTACAGCGCCGATGTGGAAATCATCCTCGCCACCCGGGCCGACACCCTGAAAATCCCCACCGAGGCCGTTCTTGAAGGCAACAGGGTCTTTGTCTTCTCGGCGGACGTGAAGATGGTGCACGGAGTGACGATCAAAGCAGGTCTTGCCAATTGGGCCTTTACCGAGGTCCTCTCCGGGCTGAAGGAGGGTCAGTCCGTGGTGGTCAATGTCGATAAACCCGGCCTGAAAGACGGTGTATCCGCCGTCGTCGCAGAGACCGCGCCATGATCAACCTGTCCCGCATCAGAAGAGAATTTCAGGTCGGCGACGAACGGGTTCTCGCCCTGCGCGATGTGGACCTGACGGTCGATACCGGCGAGTATATCGCCATCATGGGGCCTTCTGGTTCCGGCAAGTCGACCTTACTCAACATGATCGGCCTACTCGACAGGCCGGACAGCGGTTGCTATCTCCTGGAGGATGAAGACATGACAACACTGAACGACAAGCAGCAGGCCGCCCTGCGCCGCCATAAGATCGGCTTTGTCTTTCAGTTTTTCCATCTGGTGCCGAGGATGTCGGCCGCGGAAAATATCGAGCTGCCCATGATGTTGGCGGGGTTTGCTGCGGCAGAACGGAAGAAACGCGTGCACGAGGCCCTGGAGGCCTTTGGTCTTAGTAATCGGGCCCGGCATCGACCGGATCAGCTCTCCGGCGGCCAGCGGCAGCGGGTGGCCATCGCCCGGGCAACCATCATGCAGCCCCACATCCTCCTTGCCGACGAACCCACCGGCAACCTGGACCGGGTTTCGGGCAAAGAGGTGATCGATATCCTGGAAGGCCTTAATCAAAAGAAGATCACGCTGATTATGGTGACCCACGACCCGGAACTGGGTCGACGAGCCAAACGGCAGATCCATATGGTGGACGGACGGATCGATTCGGACCGGTCAGAAAACACTTCGACAACCGCATGAAGATAACCGATATCATCCGCTTTGCCTTCCGGGCCTCGACCGGCTATCCGACCAGAACTCTCCTGATGCTGCTGGCCATGGCTATCAGTGTGGGCTCGGTGGTGCTCCTCTCGACCCTTGGTGAGGGGGCGAGGCGCTATGTCGTGGGCCAATTTGCCTCCCTGGGCACGAACCTTTTGATCGTCCTGCCCGGCCGCTCCGAGACGGTCGGCGGGCCGCCGCCACTTCTCGGCATCACCCCGAGAGACCTGACCCTCGACGATGCCATGGCCCTGCTGCGTTCATCAACCATTAAATATGTCGCCCCGCTTTCTCTGGGCGCGGCCCCGGTTTCCTGGGGCGGACGGGAGCGGGAGGTGACCATCCTGGGCTCGACCCCGCATCTCTTCCATGTCCGCCAACTGACCATGGCCCAGGGCCGGTTTCTGCCCGAGGGTGACCCCTCCCGCGCCGCCTCTGTCTGTGTACTGGGCTACAAGATCAAACAGGAACTCTTCGGCAACCTCTCCGCCCTGGGCGAACCGGTCCGTATCGGCGACCGGCGCTTCCGGGTGGTCGGAGTGTTGGCCAAGAAGGGCCAATCGGTGGGCATGGACATGGGCGATATGGTGGTCATTCCCGTGGCCTCGGCCCAGGCCCTGTTCAATAACGCCTCTCTTTTCCGAATAATGATCGAGGCCAACGACCGTGACGCCATCGCCCGGGCCAAAGAAACGGTTTTGCGCATCATCCGGGAGAGGCATGACGGCGAGGACGATATCACCGTTATCAGCCAGGATGCGGTGCTCGCAACCTTCGACCGCATCTTCACCGCCCTGACCCTGACGGTAGCCGGCATTGCCGCTATCAGCCTGGCGGTAGCCGGTATCCTCATCATGAATGTCATGCTCATCGCCGTCTCCCAGCGACGAGCGGAGGTCGGGCTGCTTAAGGCCATCGGGGCGCCGGGTGGCCAGATCATGGCCCTGTTCCTGGCCGAGTCGGCGATCCTGTCTATTATCGGTGCGGCCCTGGGGCTGCTGCTTGCCGCTGGTGGGGTCTGGATTTTGACGAAGGTATTTCCGGATTTTCCCCTGGCCGTGCCCCTCTGGTCTCTCTGGGCGGCGGTGGGGGTGTCGGTTGCCACCGGTATCGTGTTCGGTGTTCTGCCGGCCAGGCGGGCGGCCCTGCTCGACCCGGTATTGTCGCTTTCGAGGCGGTAACGCAATGTATATCCGTGACATCGTCAAAATTTCCTTCAGCTCGCTGGTCGACCAGCGGATGCGCAGTTTTCTCACGATCCTCGGGATTGCGGTCGGTATCGCCTCCGTGGTGCTGCTGACCTCCATCGGCGAGGGGGTGCACCGGTTTACGTTGGCCGAATTCACCCAGTTCGGCACCAACCTGATCGGCATAAACCCCGGTCGGTCCACCACAGTCGGCATGTCCGGCGCGGTTATTAATAATATCCGGCCGCTCAGCATCGCCGATGAAGATGCCCTCAGGCGCATCCCCGGTGTGATCGACACGGTGTCGGTGGTTCAGGGCAATGCCCCGGTCGAATTTGAAAAACACAGCCGCCGCACCAATATCCTCGGGGTGGGACCGACGTCTGCCACGGTCTGGCAGATCAAGGTGGCCAAAGGGCGATTTCTGCCGGCGGATGACAGCCGCGCCGCCCGCTCCTTTGTCGTTCTCGGCAGCAAGGTGCAAAGCGAGCTGTTCCGAGATCGGAGTCCTTTGGGGCAGATTGTCAGGATAGCCGGCGAGCGCTATCGGGTGATCGGGGTGATGGAAACAAAGGGCCAGATGCTGGGCTTTGATCTCGATGACGCGGTATATATCCCGACGGCCCGGGCGATGAGCCTGTTTAATCAGCAAAGCCTGATGGAGATCGATCTTTTGTATCAGACCGGCCTGCAATCCAAGACCATTGCCGACAGGGCCAGAAAATTGCTGAAGGGCCGGCATGGCTCTGAGGATTTCACCATCACTACCCAGGAAGAGATGCTCGAAGTCCTGGGCTCGGTGCTGGGTATCCTGACCATGGCGGTCGGCGGGTTGGGGGCCATATCCCTGCTCGTTGGCGGCGTGGGTATAATCACCATCATGACCATCGCCGTCAATGAGCGCACCCCGGAGATCGGCCTGCTGCGGGCCATCGGCGCCGACCGTAAGCAGATCCTCGCTCTCTTTATCGGCGAAGCAGTGGTACTGGCCGGTATCGGCGGTCTGGCGGGACTTCTCATCGGTGCCGGTACGGCCTGGCTGTTAGGCGAGTTCGTCCCGGCCCTGCCGACCCATACACCCTGGCTCTATGCGGTCTATGCCGAGGCCCTGGCAGCCGTGATCGGCCTTCTGGCCGGAGTCCTGCCGGCCCGCCATGCCGCCGGGTTGGATCCGGTCGAGGCCTTGCGGGCGGAGTGAGGGGAAAGTGCAGCAAGGACAATGGAAAAGGGGATGGATCTCTTTTTGTGCCTCTTCAGCATCAAAGCCTCCCCACCCCTCAACCCAAGCAAACCGTCTGCAAAATCGGCAAAGACATGACGTTGAAGGCTTTTATTTTCAATAATTTTTTTGCAGTCATTTTTTCTTGACAAAAAACTGACCGTGAGATATTGGATGGATACACGAAATCAACTATTCGTGAAGGTGTTTGGATTGCTGAATAAGTATACAAATGCTTATTTTAATTCTCATTTTATGGAGGTGTATCATGTTTGAAGTAGTCGTAGACAAAGATAAATGCGTTGGTGATGAAGAGTGTGTTGCAGCATGTCCTGCTCAGGTTTTTGAGATGGTCGACGGTAAGGCCGAGCCTGTTGAAGCGGATGAGTGTCTTGGCTGCGAGACCTGTGTTGAAGTATGTCCTGAGGATGCAATCGTAGTAACCGAGATGTAATCGCTGCGATAATCAGACAGTATATCAAGCCCATCTTCCTGCAGGGGAGATGGGCTTGTCTTTTTTTCTCAGGGGTGTTTTGCTGGTGACTGGAAGACTGAAAAGATTCAAGCCGGGCGTGGATAAACGGGTGCATCTCCTGCTCTCGGCTATTTTATGGACAGCAGTCGGTATCTTCCTGCTCATGCGGGGAGGACGGTGGCTGCTGGGGGCCGGGCAGCTCTGGATCATCCTGCCGGGCCTGCTTCTCGGTACCGGCAAGTCACTCCTGATTCTTGACAAGACTGCGAAAAAAGGCATAGATCGCATTCTGCGGTTTGGTGATAATACCTGCCTGGGTGCCGTCTATTCTCTCAGAACCTGGGTACTTGTCCTCGCCATGATGGGGACGGGCTTTCTCCTCAGGCAGTCTTCTCTGTCCAGGGCGTTGCTGGGATTTCTCTATGTGGCGATTGGCTGGGCCCTTTTTCTATCGAGCCGCCTGGCCTGGGGAGTATGGCTAAAAGATCATGAATAAGAGATGGCAATGATGCAGGAGATAAAAATATCTTCCAGAAATAGAGTCAGTATCAGTCGCAGGAGGCTGCAGCACAATTTCAGGTGTATCAAGAGGCGGGTCGGCGAAGGAGTGGAGGTTATGGCCATGGTCAAGGGTGATGGCTATGGTCATGGCATGCTCCAGTCCGCTGCCGCCTTTGCCGATGCCGGTTGCCGCACCTTTGGCGTGGCAGAACTGGCTGAGGCCGTGGCGTTGCGGCAGTCGGGCATATCGGGCGCGATCTTTGTCATGCTGGGATTTGAGCCGGATGAGGCAAAATTCTTTTTTGACTATGACCTCACTCCGGTAGTCTTTCAGGAGCAGGATATACAGTCCCTTTCAAGGGTTGCTGGACAGCTTGATCGAGAGATCGGGGTGCATCTCAAGGTTGATTGCGGCATGGGCCGGCTTGGTCTCCTGCCTGCTGACGTCCCTGGCTTTGTCGACAGGATAGAGGCCTTGGCCGGAATTGGCCTGGCCGGAATCATGGCCCATTTCCCTGAGGCCGACAACAGGAACTCAGCCAGCAGCCAGAGGATATTTGCCACCTATGCACGCCTCTGCAGGGATCTCGGCGAGCGCTTTCAGGGGGTTCGCCATATCGCCAATTCCGGGGCGACCCTGCACTTTCCGGAAATGACCTGCGATATGGTCCGGGTCGGTATTGCGCTCTATGGCTATTATCCCGACGGGACCGCTGGGCCGGAAGATGGGCAGGAGCAGAGACTGCTTCCCGCCATGAGCTTTACCACCCGGGTCATCCAGGTCAAGGATCTGCCGGCGGGCAGTGGCATCAGTTACGGACATACCTTCACAACCGACCGCCCGACCCGCCTTGCCGTGTTGCCGATAGGATACGAGGACGGCTATCTGCGGGATCTGTCCAACCGTGGAGCAGTGCTGATCCGTGGCAAAAGAGCGCAGGTCCGGGGCAGGGTGTGCATGAATCTCTGCCTGGTCGATGTCACGGACATTGCCGGAGTGCAGGTCGGGGATGAGGTCGTGCTCCTTGGCAAACAGGGCAAAGAGACGATAACGGCCGACGAGATAGCCGGTTGGATGCAGACCATCAGTTATGAAGTCCTCTGCCTCTTTGGCAACAATAACAGTCGAACCCATACAGAGTAGAACACATGATCCGATCACATCTCAAAAAAGTCCTTGATGCGTGTTTTCAGCAGGGTGTGGCAAACGGTGCCTGGTCCGCTGACGGTGCCGCCAGGTTTACCGTGGAGCTGCCCAAGCATGATGGCCAGGGTGATTTCTCCACCAACATGGCCCTGGTCCTGGCCGGTCTTGAGAAGGGAAATCCGCGGCAGATGGCCGCCAAAATCGTCGAACTGCTGCAGCAGGAGAAAGCGCTCATTGATCGCCTGGAAATTGCCGGGCCGGGGTTTGTCAATATCTTCGTCAAGGCGGAGGTCTGGCGGCAGCTCATCCCGGCAATTCTCGAGAAGGGCGAGGCCTTTGGCCGCAGCGATATCGGTGGCAACAGGAGGGTGATGGTGGAATTTGTCAGCGCTAATCCCACCGGACCACTCAGTATCGGTCATGGCCGGCAGGCCATTCTCGGCGACTCCATCGCCCGCCTCCTGGCGGCGACCGGTCACGATGTCTTCCGCGAGTACTACTATAATGATGCCGGCCGCCAGATGCGGGTTCTCGGCGAATCAACCCGAGCGAGATATCTCGAACTCCTCGGGCTGGAAAACTCCTTTCCCGAGGATGGCTACCAGGGTGACTATATCCTTGATATCGCCAGATCTCTGATCGACGAAGTCGGCGATTCCCTGAAAGATCATACCGATGTTACCCCCTTCAAGGAAAAAGCCGAAGGTCATATCTTCAAGGATATCTCCGCGACCCTTGATCGCATGGGGATCAGCTTCGATAATTATTTCAACGAACGCTCACTCTATGAAGATGGCAAGATCGACGAGGTGGTCGCCGAACTGCGGGCCAAAGATCTCGTCTACGAGAAGGATGGCGCCGTCTGGTTCAAGACCACCGAGTTCGGCCAGGCCCAGGACCGGGTTATCATCAAAAATACCGGCGAACCGACCTACCGACTGCCGGACATCGCCTACCATCGGGAGAAATTCCGCCGCAATTTCGACTGGCTGATCGATATCTTCGGCTCCGACCATATCGCCACGGTGCCCGATGTCCTCTCCGGCGTGCGGGCCCTCGGTTATGACGACTCCAAGGTCACGGTGGTCCTGCACCAGTTCGTCACCCTGACCCGGGACGGCAAACAGGTGAAGATGTCGACCCGCAAGGCGACCTTTGTCACGGTCGATGAGCTGCTCGACGAGGTCGGCGTTGATGTGGTGCGCTTCTTTTTCATGATGCGCAAGGCCGACAGCCAGCTGGAGTTTGACCTTGATCTGGCCACCAAAGAGAGTCAGGAGAATCCCGTCTATTATGTGCAGTACGCCCATGCCCGGCTCTGCTCGATTCTCGCTCAGGCCGGAGAGAAAGGGGTTGAAAAGGTCGCCTTTGCTGCCATTGACCCAGCCCTTCTGGTCCAATCCGAAGAACTGCTGCTGCTCAAAACCATGTCAACCTTCCCCAGGATGATCGAGGCTGCGGCGCTGGAACTGGCCCCCCATAGAGTGATTTTTTATCTGATGGAACTTGCGGGCCAGTTCCATAGTTACTATAACAAGCATAAAGTCATTACCGAGGATAAACCTCTGAGTCAGGCGCGGCTCTGTCTGATTGAGGCCCTGCAGGTAGTGTTCAGAAACGGCCTGGGCATTGTCGGACTTTCGGCCCCGGACAAGATGTAGGGTCACACTGCTTGCCTATGGCTGGAAAAGAAAAAAAACAGGCCGGAAAAGTCAGATTCGAGTTGACCTGGGGCGGCATCGTCGGTATCGCGGTGATCTGCTTCTGCATCTTTATCTGGATGTTTCTCCTGGGGGTCTGGACCGGGCAGTCATTGCTGCAGCCTTCTTCCTCTAGCAAGGAAACGGCCTCCGGGAGAGCGTCGGCGCTCATTGCTCCCCTTCTTCAGGCCGAACCAGACCGCAAGAACGGGCCGGTGAAGTGAGGATTTTTCAGAGAAAACCGTCTTCGTCCACTGGTTTTACATACAAGCACACAAGGTTAGAGAGATGATTCGTACTGCCCGGATGGGGGATGTAAAAAACATCCACCTCCTTATCAATAGTTTTGCCGGAGACGGTCTGCTGCTCAATCGCTCGATCAGCTCGCTTTACGATAAACTTCGGGATTTTATCGTCTCTACCGACGACGACAATACCCTTCTCGGGGTCTGTGCCCTGCAGATAACCTGGGACAATCTCGCCGAGATCCGTTCCCTGGCCGTCAAACAGCAGGCCCAGGGTAGGGGGATTGGCTCGCAACTTGTGCGAGGCTGTCTCGATGAGGCCGAAAAATTCGGTATTGAACGGGTCTTTACCTTGACATATCGACCCGGATTCTTTCGCAAACTGGGTTTCAAGGATATCGATAAAAAGGAACTGCCGCATAAGATATGGAGTGATTGCATCCACTGCCACAAGTTTCCCGACTGCGACGAAGATGCCTTGATGTACGTGAAAAAACATGATGTCTGATTGGTCTTTCTCCGTGAGAAGCCGCCTCCGCAAGAGAGCGGAAGACTTCAATTCCACTGAATAATCCCCAGAGAAACAGCATATTTCACCCTTACTCTACGAATACTATGATTGGAACACTCCTCACCAAGGTCTTTGGCAGCAGTAATGATAGAGTTCTGAAACAGATCCGGCCGCTCGTGAGCCGGATCAATGAATTGGAAGAGACGGTCCTGTCCCTGGACGATGCAAGCCTTGCCGCCAAGACGGTGGCCTTCAAGGAACGCCTTGCTCAGGGTGAACCGCTTGACGATCTGCTGCCCGAGGCCTTTGCCACGATCCGGGAAGCGGCGAGAAGGGTGCTCGGCGAGCGTCATTATGATGTCCAGCTGGTCGGCGGCGTCATTCTCCATCAGGGCAAGATTGCCGAGATGAAGACCGGTGAGGGCAAAACCCTGACCTCGACCCTGCCCGTCTATCTCAACGGCCTGGCCGGTAAAGGTGTGCATTTGGTCACGGTCAACGATTATCTGGCCGCCCGTGATGCTGAGTGGATGGGCAAGGTCTATACCTTTCTGGGCATGAACGTCGGTAAAATCATCCATGCCATGGACGATGACGCTCGCCGGGCCGCCTATGCCGCCGATATCACGTATGGCACCAATAACGAGTTTGGTTTCGACTACCTGCGCGACAATATGAAGTTCGAGCTGAGTGATTTCTGTCAGCGGGGCTTCAACTATGCCATCGTCGACGAGGTCGACTCGATTCTCATCGACGAGGCCCGGACCCCGCTGATCATCTCAGGCCCTGCCGATATCTCGACCGATCTCTATAAGAATGTTGACCGGATCATGCCCCGATTCCAGAAAGAGGAGCACTACACCGTCGATGAAAAGTCCCGGCAGGTCGCTCTGACCGAAGAGGGTGTGGCCCTCGGCGAGGAGCTGCTGGAGGTAGAAAATCTCTATGACCCTAGCAGCATAGAAAAATTACATCATCTCAATCAGGCCCTCAAGGCCCATGTCCTCTTCCAGCGCGATGTTGACTATATCGTCAGTAACGGCGAGGTGGTCATTGTTGATGAGTTTACCGGCCGGACCATGGAAGGCCGGCGTTACAGCGACGGCCTGCATCAGGCCCTCGAGGCCAAGGAGAAGGTGAAGATCGAGAAGGAAAATCAGACCCTTGCCTCCATCACCTTCCAGAATTATTTCAGGATGTACGACAAACTGGCGGGCATGACCGGTACGGCTGATACCGAGGCGCCGGAGTTCAAGAAGATCTACAATCTCAATGTCGTGGTCATGCCTACCAATCAGCCGATGATCCGGGACGATTATGCCGATGTCATCTACAAAAACGAGGCGGCCAAGTACCGGGCGGTGATCCGCGAGATCAAACAGCTGCACGAGGCCGGGCGGCCGGTCCTGGTGGGCACGATTTCCATCGATGTCTCCGAGAAGATCGCCGCGATGTTGAAAAAGGACAAAATCGTACATGAGGTCCTCAACGCCAAGCAGCACGACCGAGAGGCGGAAATCATCGCCCTGGCCGGTCAGTTTGGCCGGGTAACCATTGCCACCAACATGGCAGGGCGCGGTACCGATATCAAGCTCGGTGAAGGGGTGCGTGAGGTCGGCGGCCTGCATATCCTCGGCACATCCCGCCATGAATCACGGCGTATCGACAACCAGCTGCGTGGCCGCTCCGGCCGCCAGGGTGATCCGGGTTCCTCCCGTTTTTTTCTCTCGCTTGAGGATGATTTGCTGCGCATCTTCGGCTCCGACCGGATTACCGGGATCATGGAAAAGCTTGGTATGGAAGAGGACGAACCGATTGAGCACAGCATGATCTCCAAGGCCATCGAGAATGCCCAGCGCAAGGTCGAGGGCCATAACTTCGACATCAGAAAGCATCTGCTCGAATATGATGATGTCATGAACAAACAGCGTGAGATCATCTATCGGCAGCGACATGAGGTGCTCGAGGATGAAAATGTTGCCGGTGTTATCCAGGATATGATCGCCGAGCTGGCCGAGGAGGTGGTAGGTGAGGTTGCCCAGGAACGGACGGATTCGGAGAACTGGGACTGGAAGATGCTTGATGATCGCCTGCTGGAGATCTTCAATATCCCTTCCGGCTGGTCCGAGGAAGAACGAAAGGGCCTGAAGACCGACAGCCTGCTGGAAAAGACCCTGGTACTGGTGCAGCAGGCCTATCTTGCCCAGGATGAACGGAACGGTGAGGAAACCCAGCGTCAGCTCGAAAAACTTCTCCTCTTGCAGATGGTTGATACCCATTGGAAAGAGCATCTGCTGTCCATGGATCATCTGAAAGAGGGCATCGGGCTACGGGGATACGGTCAGAAAAATCCCCTCAATGAATACAAGAGAGAGGGCTATCAGCTCTTCACAACCGTTATCCATACCGTCAAGGTGCAGACGGTTGCCAATCTCATGCGGGTGCGGGTCATGAATCCTGAAGAGGTGGAGCGCCTGGAAGAGGAGAGGCGGCGTCGGCAGGAGCAGGAGATGCTTTTGAACAAGGGGCCATCGCTGGAAGAATCGAGACACCAGCAGCCGGTGCGGCGGGATGCTGACAAGGTCGGCAGAAACGCCGATTGCCCTTGCGGCTCGGGCAAGAAATACAAGAAATGTCACGGCAGATTCTCATAACGAACCTGCCAGTTTGATGAATAAAGGGCTGTTGCCGGGTTTTGGCAACGGCCCTTTATTTATTGTAACAGGAAGGACGGATCAGCCTCGCAGTTCCCTGGGCTGCATCAGATTCAGTTCCATGTGGCGAATTTCGTCAATGCCTGAAACAATGATCTCAGGATCAGGCTGCAGCTCATCGTCCGGCAGTTTGTTGGCATAATTCATATTGCTCAACAGGAATTTCATGCAGTTGAGACGGGCATGTTTTTTGTTATCGGAGCGGACGATGGTCCAGGGGGCGATACTGCGGTTGGTCTCCGATAGCATCTGAAACTTGCGGAGGGAATACTGGTCCCAGTATTTCTGGGCCAGGTTGTCAATAGGCGAGAGTTTGAACTGTTTCAGAAGATCGGTCTTGCGGCTTTCAAAACGCTCTTTCTGCACCTGTTTCGAGACCGAGAAATAGAACTTGAAAAGCTTAATGCCGTTCTTGGCCAGCATCTCTTCAAACATCGGCACATCTTTCAGGAAACGCTTGTTCTGTTCATCGGTGCAAAAACCCATGACCGGTTCGACCATGGCTCGGTTATACCAGCTGCGATCGAACAGGACGATTTCACCGGCAGAGGGCAGGTGAACGATATAGCGCTGAAAATACCACTGACTCATCTCGGTTTCGTTGGGTTTGGCCAGGGCCACTATCCGGGTGTTCCGGGGGTTGAGGTGCTCGGTTATACGTTTGATGGTCCCCCCTTTGCCTGCCGCATCACGACCCTCGAAGATCACCAGGACCCTCTCCCCGCTCTCTTTCATCGAGAGCTGCAGTTTCATCAGTTCAATCTGCAGTTTCTTCAGTTCTTTCTCGTACTTGATTTGACCTTTGCTGACCCAGACGGCAACCTTGTCGTCACCTTTCTTGCTAACAATATTATTGGCGGCGGTTCCTTCAGCGAGTCGGATATCGTCGGTTTGTTCTTTCTCGTCGTGTTTTTTTGATTTCTTTGCCATGATCACGATATCCTTACGGTTGAGATTTGTTGGAGACTGGAGTTGTTGTTGTCTGAAGAGGTTATGTTGTAAAATCCATCCGGAATACTATCAAAAAAACGAAGGAAATTGCAAATCTCAATTGAGTTTTCTGCCCTCTGCAAACATCCTGGCATAGATCTCGGGGATATTGCAGTCTGTCAGGGCCTGCGAGACAGCCGCTATATCATAGGAGATGCGAAAGTGCTCGACCTGGACTGATCCTGCCGCCAGTTGGAGCACGGCGCAGCTGGCGCGCGGATCGCCGTCGAACATCCGGCCCGCGGAGCCGGGATTGATGAAATGGGTCTTGGCAATGAACTTGTGATAGGGCGTATGGGAGTGGCCGGTGACGACCACCTGACAGTCGCAATGGGCAGCGAGTTCGCGAAAGCGTTCGTCCGCTGTGTCAGCAAAGAGCAGTTCGTGTGGTTTCGCCGGGCTGCCGTGAAAGATGCCGATTGTGCATATCTCGTTTCGTCCAGCTGTTTTCGGTAAAGAGACACGCAGACAGGCGGAGATCGGCAGAGAGAGCAGATATCTTGCGGCGGCGGCATCAAGCTGGGCGGCAGTCGAGGTATACATGAGCCGTTTCTCTTCTTTGCCCGGTTTACGCAGGGTTTTACCCTGCAGGAGACGAATGACTTTTTTGTCGGTGTTGCCGAGGATGGAAATGGCCTGGTGCTCGTCAAGCCAGTGCATGGTCTCGTTCGGGAAGGGGGCATAGACCAGGGAATCACCGCAGTTGATGATATGATTGAAATGTTCAGCGGCAAAATAATCAGCGATTGCCGAGAGTGCCGGAGAGTTGCCGTGGATGTCGGCGAGCAGGAGGATTTTCATGGTGCCGGGAAAGATGCGTCGATGAGTATGGGCAAGGGACAAAGAGTAGCGTGAAAGAAAGCGCTTCCTGCAACAGGGTGAGACTGTTTCCTCATTTGTCGAAGATTATACTTCAAAAAGAGAGAAGACTATCATTATCTTTTCGGGATCACAACTGAAAATCGTTTTACTCTCTTTAGTCGTGTCTTTTGAGAGAAAACAAGTTGGTGTTTTGAATTATAGCAAATAATGCTAGAATACGTTCTTGAACACCCAACATATCTGAGGAGAAAACATGGATTCGGCATAAGCGTATTGCATGAAGGAATTCGGATAAGGAGCGTCACGGTTGGCGGGCCTAAATGAGAGAAAACAGGAGTTGTGAGGAAAAATCTATGTTTACCATGACTGATATCCGTGACATTGCCATCCAGATCGAACGCAACGGTGAGGAGAGTTATCGGCGGGCCAGCGAAGCGGTGGTCGATTCGAAGATCGCCATTATCTTTCGCTGGCTGACCGAAGAGGAGAGGCGGCATGCCGAGTACTTTGCCTCGCTCAGCCCAGACCAGCCTCTGTCTCCCGAGCAGTCGGAGATCGAGGCGATGGGGCGTTCTCTCCTGCAGGATATGGTGCGGGGCAAGACCTTTTCCCTTGATCAGGAGAGTCTCAACTCAGCGGAAAACCTTGGGGAGATGCTCAACCAGTCCCGGGCTTTTGAGCTGGATACCGTGCTCTTTTATGAGTTTCTGCGTGATATCGTCGATGACGCAGCAACAAAACGGCAGTTGAATGCCATCATCGAAGAAGAGCAACGTCATGCGGCGATTCTGGCCCGGATGGCAGACAATGAATGTGTGGATGATCTTTTTACCTCTCCCGACACTCAGCAACAGTCGTAACATTCTGTCATGGCCCTAGAATCGTCCACCGTTGCCTTCAGAGAAGCGGTCCGATCAGAAGGGCCAGGTTTTCTTTGAAACGTTCAATTCGTGAACGCCCTTTAAGGTTTACGATATCAAGTCGTAGCGACTGGTCTTCGTATTTCTGCTGTAGGTTCCGCAACCGGTCGGTGAAGTCCTTATTGTAGATAAAGAGGGTTGCCTCAAAGTTGAGCCAGAAACTGCGCATGTCGAGGTTGATTGAGCCCAGGAGAGCGAAGTCGCGATCAACGGTGATCGTCTTGGAATGGAGAAGGCCGCCGACAAAGAGGAGGAGCGTGACCCCGGCGCTGGCAAGTTCCTCAAAGCGGGCCCGGCTGGCATAGGCGACCAGCAGTGAATCGTTTTTGGAGGGAATGATGATACGGACGTCAACGCCGCGCTGGGCTGCAGCCTTCAGGGCGGCAAGCAGCGGTTCGTCCGGGATGAAGTAGGGCGTGGTCAATACCAGTTCGCGCCGGGCGGCATAGATGGTGGTCAGGAGCAGGCTGTGGATGGCGTCCTGGGACAAACCCGGACCCGACGGGACGAGCTGCACAGCCGCTGAGCCCGTTTGAGGCGAAGGGTGAATGTCGGCGACGCGCCGC
>JANOIV010000236.1:0-8152 GCA_031407875.1 Desulfobulbaceae bacterium
GCTTTATTCATTCTCGTCTCCTGTTGTGATGCTTATGGAACAGGCCTGTAGCGTAGGTCCTCTTCCGGGATGAGGGGGAAGGCCTTTATTCAAGGTGTGGCGCCAGCAGTCGCTGAACATCCTGGCCGATAGCCACGATGACGGCTATCTCGTCCGTCGTCGGGGCCTGCCGTCTGTAGGTCTCTATCTCGCAGATCTCTTGAAACGAATCGAGATAGGAGAATTGTTCCGTCATCTCGGGATGTTTGCCGACATGCTTTTCAAGGGCGTGAAGAAGATCGAGCATGGTGTGGTTTTCCGCCAGATCGCCTCGTTTCATGAGAAAGGCCATGATCAGTTTCTCAATCGCCATGGCCACCAGATTGTAAAGGATCTCCGGGGTGAACCTGTTGTCACCCTTGCGCAGAGCGCGTGCGGCGACGCCCAGAAACTGGTCGCCGTCTCGTCGATAGTCCTGCCAGTTGTCGATTGGGATGATGTTCTCCCGCGGCTGGATCTGTAGTATGCGCATGCCGTTCTCCTCTGTGTCGAAAGCTTGGCTTGTGTGTGCCGTTGATTACCGCAATAGGCCAAGGCGCCGCCAATCATCGTGGGCCAGTGGCGTCAATTTCTTGATACTTTCGTAGGCAGATCAGGCCTGTGCTCCGCCAGCCGAGTTTTGTGTAAAACGAGAGGGCGCTGCTGTTCTTACGGTCGGCGAGAAGCTGCAGACGAAAGGCGCCCTGGCCCGCCGCCCACTCGCCCATTGCCGAGACCAGTAGCCGGCCGGCGCCGCAGCCGCGAAAATCCTCAGTCACGACGACATCCTCCATGAGCAGGGCGGGGCCGCCTTCGGCGGTTGAAATGGTGAGCTGGCCCGAGCACATGCCGATCACC
This sequence comes from Desulfobulbaceae bacterium, assembly GCA_031407875.1. Taxonomy (GTDB): domain Bacteria; phylum Desulfobacterota; class Desulfobulbia; order Desulfobulbales; family Desulfocapsaceae; genus Desulfoprunum. The sequence continues at coordinate 877 of JANOIV010000236.1, forward strand.
CGGCCCTCCGTTTCGGCCACCAGAATCAGTCCCCGCGGGTTGTCCAGCAGCATTGCCAGGCCCCGTCGCTGTCGGATCTCGTCCACCTGAAAATCTTCTTCGATTTCAAAGAGGAGACCCAGCAAGGAGATCAGTGTGTCGACATCTCCCGCCTCGGCCGGACGGATGGTCAGCCGGGAGCCTGTGGCGTTCATCTCAGGCGATAAGGTACCCGGAGGCGGGTTCACCTTCTTCGATGCCGTCGAGGATGGCATCAATGGCCGCCTCGCTGTCAACTCCCTTGAACCACCAGTTTTCCGGCTGGACGACCATGATCGGTCCGGATTCGCACTGTTTGAGACAGCCGGTGGCCACAACCTGCATATCAAGGCCTCGGTCAAGTATCTCTTCTTCGATGTACTGGAGAAAACCGTCGGTCTGTTTGTGACAGATACCTTTGGGATCGCCTTTTACTCTGAAACTCTGACAGACAAGGATCTGCTTTTCCGGGGTAGCCATTTCTTATGTTCCTTTTCGTGTTCTGGCCGTTACTTCCGGCACTGTTTTCCTTTTTTGCCGCCGCCATAGAGGACGTCGACGGTACCTGCAATATTGTCTTCTGTTATCAGGACGGTGATGCCTTCCCGGGCCAGTTCGCCGCGCGGTGTTTCGCCGGCGCTGGCGGCCAAGAGGACAAAACAATCGGTGAGTCCGGCGGCCAGGATCTGCCAGCGCCTGCCGGTACCTCCCGGTTCGGGGGCCGGCCTTGTTTCGAGCAGACAGGTCAGGCCATCCTCGCGTGGACCGTAGATCAGTAGTTGTTTGGCCTGGCCGAGATGCAGATCGACATCCATGCCGCTGCTGCTGACAACGGCGACATTCGGTCGCTGTTTGGTCGGTTGCGGCAGGCAGGATTTGGCCTCTGCTTGCCGCCCCGTACTGAGTTGTCCTTCATTGTCTGCCAACACCGGCAGATGCTGGCGGCAGATTCGGCCGGCCTCTGCCATCATTGCCGCATCGGCGGCAGGAAGGGCGATATCGACCCCTTCTTCCGGTTGATAGGGCGCAAGGAGCATGCCGTCCGCTCCGTATGCCGCCATCGAGCGGGCAATTGCCTCAAGATGATCGATGTTGTTGTCCGGGTAGACCGTGGTGCTGATATGAACGGTCATCCCTGCCTTCTTGAAGGCCACGATGGCCCGCTGCTGTTCATCGACAAGTAGCCGCGCCGCCTCGGGCAGAGGCAGGGTTTTTGTGCCGGGTCGGATCCAGGCGTAGATTTTTTCCAGGCAGGCGGGATCGACGGCATTGACCTGGATCTTCACTTCCTTCAATCCGGCCTGCCGGAGTTGTCCGGCAGAGTGTTCGCCGCCGATACCGAGTGTCGTAAGAGACAGGGGCAGCTCCGGATATTTTTCAGCGATGAGACGCAGGGTTGCAAGGCTGGCATCGATTGAAGCCAGAGGGTCTCCCGGCCCGGCGATTTCGACTCCATCAATCCAGCCCTGTTGCAGACACGTTTCCAGCCGGGCCATGGCCTCCTGCGGGAGCATGGCCGTGATCGCAGAGGTCTGCAACGGTGCAAAGCGGATCCTGGCAGTGGCCCTGGGGGCCACCGGCAGGGCCAGGATGTGCTGTGTCCCCGCTCGGGCTGGTATGCTCACGCAGGAAGGGGCCTCAAAGGACGGGTCTGTCTTCATGGTCAACTCAGTGTGTTGAGGTGCAGGTCGAAAAAAGAGAAAAAGCAGCCATCTCTCCTGCCGGTCAATCGCCGGAACTGCAGCACCCTGTTTTCAGGCAGGGTGCTGCGGCCAAAAATTCGAGTTTAGAAAACAAGCTCAAATTTTTCTTCTGGGGCATCACGATCCATTCGGTCGAGGAGTACCGAAAGGATCTTTTCCAGAATTCTCAGACCACCCTTGTATCCCACCGTCGGGAAATACTGGTGGCCCTGGCGGTCGAGGATGGGGAATCCCCAGCGGACCAGCGGCAGATCTTCATCACGGGCAATATACTTGCAATAGGTGTTGCCGATAAGCAGATCGACCGGATCGTTCTTGATCCACTGGTGCAGGAGGAACATATCGCCCTTGGCCTTGACATTGACCGGAAAGGGGACATCCTTGGTAATTTCCTTGATCCGTTTCTCGAACTTCTTGCCCGGTGTGCCTGTGATGATATGTATCGGACACATATCGATGGAGACCAGGAATTCGGTCATGGCGATCAGTTGGTCGGGATCGCCGACCAGGGCTACCTTCTTGTGGTAGAAATACTGATGCATGTCGGAGATCATATCGAGGAGCTGACCCCGCTCATGGGATATCTCCTCGGGGACCGTGGTCCCGCCCACCGTCCGCAGGGCGTCGATGAAACGGTCGGTGGCCTTGAGCCCGAAGGGCATATCGAGGACCCGGCAGGGCACCTTGTGCTTGGTGTCGAGGAGGCGGGCGGCATCCGCTGAACACCACTCGCCCAGGGCCAGGGTGCCGATGGCGCCGCTGCAACCCTTCAGCTCGGCAACCGTTGTGCCGCCCTTCGGAAACATTGTGTATTCACCCGAGAGCGGGCCGTTGAGGACGCCGGAGGTGTCCGGAAACAATGTGATACCGACCCCGATCATGGCCGCCAGGCGCTTGATCTCCTCCATGTCGCAGGGTTCCACCCAGCCGGGGATGATATTGACCTTGCCGTTTTTCCTCGTGGTCGGCTCGGCCATATTAGCCATGGCCTTGACCATGTTGGAAAAACCGGTGACATGAGAGCCGACGTAACTCGGAGTCGGCGCACCGATCACCAGTTTGCCCTCGGGGGTGTTTCCCTCCTCCTTCGATTTCTTGATGATCTGGGGCAGGTCATCACCGATGGTCTCCGACAGGCAGGTGGTATGTATGGCTATGATCTCGGGATTATAGACAGTGAAAATGGTGTCGATCGCCTGCAGCAGATTGGCCTGCCCGCCAAATACCGATGAGCCCTCGGTGAACGAACTGGTGGCGGCGACGATCGGTTCCTTGTAGTGCCGGGTGAGCGTGCTCCGATGGTAGGCGCAGCAGCCCTGCGAGCCGTGACTGTGCGGCAGACAGCCGTGGATGCCGAGGGCTGCGTACATCGCTCCGATCGGCTGGCATGTCTTGGCCGGGTTGATCATCAGGGCCGTACGCTCGGATATCTCTTTGGGTGTATGTCTGAGTAACATGGCAATACCTTTTTATGTAAATGTTATTCCCACACGTAGGTCGCTGAGAGTTCGGGATGTTCCTGCCAGGGTGCCTGCATCAGGCCCCATATCCTGCTGTTCACCAGGCGATCGATCTCCTGATAGAAGTTGACTGCCCCCTTGAAGCCGGCATAGGGGCCGCCGGAGTCGTAGCTGTGCAGTTGTTTCTGGGGGACTCCCAGTTTCTGGATCGAATATTTTTCCTTGATGCCGGCGCAGAAGAGATCCGGTTTCAGCATCTGCACCAGTTTTTCGGCCTCGTACTGGTTGAGATCGTCGATGATAATCGTTCCCGACTCCATATCCGGGTTCAAACCCTGATATTCTTTGAAACGGAGACCGTTTTCCTCAAGGGCCTGCATCTCCTCCGGGGTCTTGCGGGGCCGGTAGAGATTGGGATCGGCCTCAACATGGATCTCCTCGATATTGCGGCTGTCCGAGTCGACCTTGAGCGGCAGGACATGACGTCCCTCATAGTCGTCACGGTGACCGAATTCATAACCGGCGGACAGGGTCTTCATGCCCATCTCGTTGAACAATTCCTGGTAATGATGGGCCCGCGAACCACCGACGAAGATCATTACGGTCTTGCCCTGGGTCCTGGGATAGACATCGAGCCGGGCTATCTCAACATCCGGCATCTCCTCGGCAATAACTGCTTCAACCCGGTCGATGAGTTCCTGATCACCGAAATACCTGGCAATTTTTCTGAGCGATTTGGCGGTCGCTCCGGCCCCGATGAAGTTGATCTTGATCCACGGGATTCCGTACTTTACCTCCAGCATATCGGCGACATAGTTGATCGAGCGATGGCACATGACGCAGCTCAGGTCGGCCTGATTGGCCGAGGCGAACTGGTCGTAGGTCGAGTTGCCGGAAAAGGTGGCGATATTGCTGATGCCGCATTTTTTCAGGATCCGGTCGATCTCGAAGCCGTCGCCGCCGATGTTGTACTCGCCGAGCAGGTTGATCTTGTACTTGTCGGTCTTCTCGGTCGGCGAGGTGCCGACTATGTGGGTAAAGACCTGGTTGTTGGCGATATGGTGACCGGCCGACTGGGAGACACCCTTATACCCCTCACAGCTGAAGGCGAAGACATTGCAATCCCCGAGTTTTTCCTTCATAGTCTTGGCGACGGTATGGATATCGTCGCCGATCAGGCCGACCGGACAGGTGGCGAAGACGGCGATGGCCTTGGGGTGAAAGAGGTCGTAGGCCTCCTGGATAGCCGCCGCCAGTTTCTTCTCGCCACCGAAGATGATGTCGGAATCCTGCATGTCCGTGGACATACAGTAGGTGATGAAGTTTTCACCCTTTTCGCCCGAAGCGCTGGTCTGGTTGCGTCGGGTCAGCCAGGCGTAGAAACTGCAGCCGATCGGTCCGTGCACCAGGTTGACGATATCGCTGGTCGGACCCATGATAACGCCCTTGCAGCCGGCGTACGTACAGCCGCGCATGGTGATGATGCCGGGGATGGTCCTGACGTTGGCGACGATCTCCGATGGCGGTGAGTTCTCCTGGGCTTCGTTGATAAGTATCTGCTTGGCGCGTTTGCGGGCGACCTTGGCCGGATACTGTTTCAACAGTTCCGCCTTGATATCGACCGGCTCCCACTGCACCACTTTTTTCTTTGTTGTTGCCATTTCATTTCTCCTTCTGCGGTCAGGCAATGGATTTTTTGCCGGTCTCACCGGTACGGACCCGGATGGAATCGCTTATCGGCAGGACGAAAATCTTGCCGTCACCGGGTTTGCCCGTTTGATTGGCCAGGGTGAATGCCTGCACGACCTCGTCGACGAGGTCGTCTTTGATGACGACGGTGACCATTCGTTTCGGGTAGAGTTTGCCTTTTTCTCCGAGGAGCGATGCGGCCTCCTCATAACCCTGTCCCGCCCCCTCAAGGATCGCTGGATTGACAAAACCCTTGCCCCGGCCTTGGGCCTCGTGGGCGAAAAAGGCGTCGATGCCGGCCTCGGTCAGGGCTTTTTTTGTCTGATTCATCATGTTCATGCGAACCACTGCGATTATCTCTTTCATGCCGGGACCCCCTCGGATGCCGCGGCGGTCTCGTGCACGCCGGAACTGATGGTGTAGACATCCTCGACCGCGGAGATGAAGATCTTGCCGTCGCCGAAGGCCCCTTTTGTGCTGGTTCTGGCGGTCTTCATGATGGTATCGATGACGAAATCTTTGTCGGCGGCGTCCACGACACTGACCAGCATGGTCTTGGGTATCTCGTCGTAGGTCACTTCGCCGATCTTGATGCCGCGCTGCTTGCCGCGTCCGGCCACGGAATATTTGGTCACTGCGGGAAAACCGGCATCCATGAGGGCAGCGAGGACGGCGTCGGATTTTTCGGGTCGGATAATTGCTCTGATCATGATCATCATTGTGGTGTTCTCCTTGTATAGTAATTGAGCGATTAAGCTTCCATCAGGCCATAGTCCATGAGCAGCTGTTCGAGTTCTTCCATCTCCAGAGGTCTGGGGATGACAAAATTGGTGTTTTCATCAATTGCCTTGGCCAGCCCCCGGTATTCGTCGGCCTGCTCTGCCGCGGGATTCCATTCGATGACCGTCTTCCTGTTGATCTCGGCCCGTTGCACATCGTTATTGCGCGGCACGAAATAAATCATCTGAGTGCCGATTTTCTTGGCCAGTTCGACGATCATCTCCTTCTCGTTATCAACGTTACGGGAGTTGCAGATCAGTCCGCCGAGACGAACGCGGCCGGACTGGGCGAATTTCACGATACCCTTGCAGATATTGTTGGCGGCATACATGGCCATCATCTCACCGGAACAGACGATATAAATCTCCTCAGCCTTGCCGTCTCTGATCGGCATGGCGAACCCGCCGCAGACGACGTCGCCGAGGACATCATAGAAGGCGTAATCGAGGCCTTCCGACGGCTCGTAGGCGCCGAGAGACTCCAGCATGTTGATCGCGGTGATGATGCCGCGGCCGGCACAGCCGACGCCGGGCTCGGGTCCGCCGGACTCGACGCACCAGGTGTTGCCGTAGCCGGGCTTTCTGATGTCGTCGAGTTCCACATCCTCCCCTTCTTCCCGCAGGGAATCGAGCACCGATTTCTGGGCGAGTCCGCCGAGGAGCAGGCGGGTGGAGTCCGCCTTGGGGTCACAGCCGACGACCATGATCTTTCTTCCCATCTCCGCGAGGCCCGCGACAGTGTTCTGTGTTGTGGTTGATTTGCCGATGCCGCCCTTGCCGTAGATCGCTATTTTTCGCATTGTCATCTCCTTGATGCAGGTTGAGTCTGTTGTCACCTGAGGTCTATCCTGTATTGCTGCGTCTGGGCAGGCAACAAGCGCCTGTCCTTTATCAGACTGCAGCCTGATCTGTGACTGCGTCCATTGCAAACCCTTTCGCAAAGGCTGTGCCAATTATGCTTTATAAAAATAAAATGCATTAAATCAGATAAATAGAAACGAATTCTGTGGTTTTCGGGCAAAAAGAATGAAAAACGGGGAGGGCTGCGTTTGTGGAGAAAAACTACCAAATTGTAGAAAGAAGACAAAAAGGTGGGATGGATATCGTATGTCGTTGCCCGGAGAAGGAGACGGATATTCCGGCAGGACATGCAGCAATCGAGTGGGTAGTTTTCGGAACATGGTAAAATGAACAAAAAAGTAACAATGCTATTGTGAACAGTACAAATATGTAATTACGGCCTTGGCGGTTGACCTGGGTGGTTGGTAGAAAAACTTGTTAAATCAATGAGTAATAAATGAATATGAGCTATGGAGTGAAAATTGCATTTTATATCTATCATTTGCTACATATCCGTTGTTTGAGCGATGATCTTTATGAATGGGCAGGAAGGAATTGAGCCGGTAGGCCGCTACGAATGGCAGGGGGGTATACCGGCGATGAAGAGAGGGGAGAGGTGATGGAAAATTCCATGATACATATCGGTAAAGAAAGACAATCAACAGAAGGGCTTGAACTGCTGGCCCTGCACAGGATTACCCAGCTTATCGGCACGGCGGTCAATCTCGAGACGACGCTTTCCAGCATCCTGCGGGTCCTGCACGATACTCTGAAGATGGAACGGGCG
>JANOIV010000263.1:0-16808 GCA_031407875.1 Desulfobulbaceae bacterium
GATGACCAGCATATCGCGGTCGTCGATAAGATCAACGATATCGGCAAATCTCCGGTGGCTGATCGTCTCGCCCTCCATATCGAGGACCAGCAGACGGGAACTGTCCCGTCTGTCGGCCGGATGCTGGGCAATATTTTCGGCCGGCAGATGATAGTCGTAGGCCGAGAGATGGAAATCCTGTTGCATGCGGGTTCTGTTTTGCAGTAGTAAGAAGGAGTCTGCCTTTGCTGTTGGTCCGGGGCTTTTGCGAAAGTCTTGCAACCGTTTCGTTTTTTTCAATGAGCTGCTGTAGATACCATGTTCCTGGCTATTGCCGCAACCGAAATAGAGATGATACCCCTGCGGCAACTGATGGCCGGGCAGGAGCAGCGATGGCTGACCCTGGTCGGCGGGGTCGGGCCGGTCGAGACGACCCTGCGCCTGGCCCGTTTTCTCTGTACAAAAGGGCAGCCGGTAACCGGGGTCGTCAATTTCGGCGTGGCGGGGGCCTATCTCCAGCCGCCGGGACAACAGGGATCTGATCTGCTCGATATCTGTCTTGCGGAACGGGAGACTCTGGGCGATTTCGGGGTCTGCCTACCGGAAGGGATGCACTATCTGCCCGAAGAATTGACCGGCAGGATCTCCTTTCAACTCGATCACGAACTTCGTCGCCGGGCCGGGAAAATTCTCGAAAAACATGGTATATCCTGGCGATCCGGCACCTTTATCACCGTCAGCGGGGTAAGCGGCAGCCGGGCGCGTGGTGAGGATTTGCGGCAGCGCTGGCAGGGACTGTGTGAAAATATGGAGGGGGCAGTGGTTGCCAGGGTCTGTGTGGACTTTGCCCTGCCGCTTGTGGAAATCCGCTGTATCTCCAATATGGTGGAGGATCGTAACCCGCAGGGCTGGCGGCTGGCCGAGGCCTGTGCAAAGTCTGCTGCTGCTGCCTATCTGCTGCTTGAAGAACTGGACCGATGATGAAGACACTCTCTTTGGGCTATTCGCCCTGTCCCAACGATACCTTTATATTTTACGCCCTCGTCCATAATCGAATTGCCCTGGGCGATCTGCATTTCGCTCCGCCGCAACTCGCAGATGTCGAGACCCTCAACAGCTGGGCCTTGCAGAAGCGCCTTGATGTGACGAAGATCTCCTGCCACGCCCTGGGCCATGTTTTGGGTGAATACTGTGTCCTCTCAGCCGGCAGCGCCCTGGGTCGTGGTTGCGGACCCTTGCTGGTGGCAGCCTCTGAGATGCCCATCGAGAGCCTTGTCGGTAAAAAGGTGGCGATACCCGGCAGGCTGACAACCGCCGCTCTGCTGTTTCGGCTCTTTCTGCCGGCCGGCACTGAGCTTGTTGAGATGCGCTTTGACACCATCATGGAGGCCGTCCGCCGGCGGGAGGTGGATGCCGGGGTGATCATCCACGAGAGCCGCTTTACCTATGCCGGGCAGGGATTGGTCTGTCTGCAGGACCTCGGCCAATGGTGGGAGGATGTCTCCGGCCAGCCGATCCCCCTGGGTTGCATTGTGGCCAGAAGGAGTCTCGGTAGGGATATGCTCCAGCGGATTGATCAGGCCATTGCCGCCAGTATCGACTATGCCTTCGGCTCACCGGCAGACTGCCTGCCCTATATCAGGGAGCACAGTCAGGAAACGGCTGAGGAGGTCGTGCAGAGCCATATCGGACTGTATGTCAACGAGTATTCCAGAGATCTTGGCTCGGAGGGGATGGCCGCCATTACTGCCTTTCTCGAACGCGGTCGGCAGGCCGGTGTCCTGCCCCATGCCGGAACGGCGGCACAGCCTGTTTTCAGAAACCTTCTCTGAAGGAGGTGATGCCAGTGAAAACCATTGAGCCAAGGGACTGTTCAGGCCTGCCGGTTTTCCGGGTTGGTGGCCTGGATGCCGCAGGAGGCGTCCCGTTTCTCTGCAACTTGATACCTGAGCTCCGCAACTGCGGCCTGCGTGTCGCCCTGGTATTTTCCCAAGGGCATCAACTTTCTGCCGATTTCTTGCCCACGAACCACAGCCGGTTCTTTGCTGCCGGCTGTGACATCGTGTCTCTGGGTGTAGAACAACTTTATCTCTCCCGCCAGACGGTTAGTCCCGACCGGATTCGGCTGTATCTCGCTGACCTGTGTCAACATTATGATATCGTTCTGATTGTTGACGAGACGGATCTTGCGTTTCCCGTTCTCCAACTGCAGGAAGGCGAGACTGCTACTGACATCTCCGCCTGCGTTCAAACCATCCTCGATCTGCTCCAAGAGACCATGCGGCAGGTACCGATCTGGGCCTGTGTGCTGATCGGCGGCAGGAGTTCCCGGATGGGCCGAGCAAAGCACCTGCTTACAGACGGCAAGGGCAAAACCTGGCTGGAAAATACCGTCGCCATACTGGAGCCCTTTGTCGAACAGGTGGTCCTCTCCGGTCGAGGGCTGGTGCCTGAGAGCCTGCAGGATCTGAACCGGATTCCCGATATCCCCGGGGTGGCCGGTCCCCTCTCCGGGATCCTCTCGGCCATGCGCTGGCAGCCTGAGGTCTCCTGGCTTGTTGTGGCCTGTGATATGCCCTACCTCTCCCCCGAGGCCCTGGGCTGGCTCGTCGATTCTCGGCAACCGGGGCGCTGGGCCACGGTACCCAGACGATGCGAAGACAGTCATGTCGAACCACTCCTGGCCCACTACGACAGACGCTGCAGGTCGATATTCGAGGAAGTTCTGGCAGCCGGGTCTCTGAGGATCGGCGACGTGGCCGTCCATGCCAAGATTGCTACCCCTGTCATCCCGGCGCAGTTCGTTCAGGCCTGGGACAATATCAACACGCCCGAGGAACTGCCTTCGCGAGGAGGCAGTTTTTCGACGGCTACTTGATCCGATCAGCGGCAGGAACCATTTTCTTTTCCGGCAAAGGGATATACAATACAGATGTGGCCCCACCGTTTGTATGTGCCTGCCTCATCCCGTTCTCTTTTTCAGGGGAAATCGCATGCTTGAGGATTCCAGCAGAATTCACCCGGATTTTGATCCGCACTTCAAGATCTTCCATGAACTCATGCCCTTTAAGGTCCAGGATATCCTCCTGGTCTCAAGCATCTACGATGCCTTTCTCATGGAAGAGGACGGCAGTCTGGCCACCCGCCTTATCAACGAATATCATGGACTCAATCTGAGCAAGCCTCCCCGGATCACCAGGGTCTCAACCGCCGCTGAGGCCCTGGAAATCGTGGCCCGCAAGACCTTCGAGATGGTCATCACCATGCCCTATCTCGGCAGTATGGATGCCTTCGATCTCGGCGTGGCGATCAAGAAGATCAAACCGGACCTGCCTGTCATCCTGCTGACCCATACTCTACGGCCCTCGTTTCAGGAAAGGGCCGACAGCACGGGGATCGACAAGATCTTCCTCTGGTGTTGCGAGTCCGACCTGCTCCTGGCCATCATCAAAAACGTCGAGGATCACCGCAATGTCAAGGGCGACACGGAGCAGGCGATGGTCAGGGTCATAATTTATGTTGAAGATTCGCCCCTCTACCGGTCGCTTTTTTTGCCCCTCATTTATCGTGAGGTCGTGCGTCAGACCCAGTCGATACTCGATGAAAGCCTCAATGAGCGGCACCGTCTGCTGCGAATGCGGGCTAGGCCCCGGATACTCATGGCCACCAATTACGAAGAGGCGATGACCCTTTATGAGGCTTACAAGCCCTACATCTTCGGGATCCTCTCCGATGCCAGATTCCGCAGGGAAGGGCAGATGAAGGGTGATGCCGGCCTGCGGTTTCTCAGGCATGTGCGCTCTGAGGTCTCCGACCTGCCGCTCCTCCTGCTCTCTTCCGAGGCCGATAACCGGAGCGGCGCCGAAGGTATTCCAGCGGTCTTCATCGACAAGAATTCCCCGGTCATCCGTGATGAAATCCATACCTTTTTTCTCGAGTATCTGGGGTTCGGGAATTTCGTCTTTCGCCTGCCCGACGAAACGGCCCTGGGGCGGGCTGCTAACCTCCTCGAGTTTGAGGAGAAACTCAAGACAATCCCCGATGCCTCCCTGCTCAATCATGCCAGGCGTAATCATTTTTTCAATTGGGTGATGGCCAGAGCCGAGGTGGCCCTGGCCCGTCGTCTGCACAGGGATGCCCTGGCGCCGCTGACCGACGCGGCTGCCATGCGCCAGGACATTATCTTCAAGGTCCATGCCTTGCGCAAACTCCGGCAGCGCGGCATTGTGGTGAAGTTCTCATCAGACAGGTATGATCCCGATATCATGGATTTTGTCAAGATGGGCGGTGGATCCATGGGCGGCAAGGCCCGTGGACTGGCCTTCATGTGGGCCTGCCTGCAGGGGGCCAGCACCGAAGGTTCGGCCATCTCCCGTATGATTGTGACGATCCCCAAGACCTGCGTCATCACTGCAGACAGCTTTGAGAGCTTTGTCTCTGAAAACAACCTGCAGTATGACGAGACCGTGCCGGATGAAAAGCTTGCCGATCTCTTTCTCGAGGCCCGGCTGCCGTCCCGGCTGCGTCAGGATCTGAGCGCCTTTCTGCAGAAATACACCTTTCCTCTTTCCGTCCGCTCTTCAAGCCTGCTGGAAGACGGGCAGTTCAAGCCCTATGCCGGGCTCTATTCCACCTATTTTCTGGCCAATAATCATCCGGTCTTTGCCGAGCGGCTCTCACAACTCGAGAGTGCGGTCAAGCTGGTCTACGCCTCGACCTGGTTTGAGAGTCCGCGGGCCTTTTCCAAGGCCACCGGCCAGGGACGCGACGATGCCATGGCGGTCATCATCCAGCAGGTTGCCGGCCGTGACTACGGGGGCTGGTGGTATCCGGCGCTCTCGGGGGTGGTGCAGTCGCATAACTACTATCCGGTCATGAGCATGCGGGCCGATGAGGGTATCGCCAGTATTGCCCTCGGTATCGGCAAGACCGTGGTGGAAGGGGAGAAGTCCCTCTGGTTTTCGCCCGCCCATCCGCAACGGCTGGTCCAGTTTTCCACCGTCGATGATATGTTGAGCAACAGCCAGCGCCAGTTCTATGCCCTGGATATGGGGACGAACTCCTGCCTACAGCGGCAGCACTCGAATCTTGTGCGCCGCAATATCCAGGATGCCGAGGATGAACAGCCGGTGCGGATGCTGGCCTCAACCTATATCGCCGATGAACACCGGGTACGGGATGCCCATTTGCCGGGCCCGAAAATCATCACCTTCGCCCAGATTCTCAAATATGCCGGATATCCTCTGGCGGAGCTCCTCTCCGAACTCCTGCGTATCGGTCGGGCGGGTATGGGCTGTGAGGTGGAGATTGAATTTGCCGTTGATCTCGAGAGTGAACTGGAGAAAAGCGTCTTGTATTTTCTCCAGATCCGGCCGATGGTTACCGGCGGCGAGCGGGTCGACGTGCAGATTTCGGAGCAGGAAATCAGAGAGGCCTTCTGCTATTCACGCCAGTCTCTCGGGCATGGACTTTTCAACACTATGGTCGATATCATCTATGTTCGGGAGGAGGGTTTCGATCCCTCGGCAACGAGGGCGATCGCGGCCGAGATCGGCGCCATGAACCGCAGACTGCAGCAGGCGAAAAGGCCCTTTCTCCTCATCGGCCCCGGGCGCTGGGGTTCGGCCGATCCCTGGCTCGGCATACCGGTGCAGTGGAGCGATATCTCGGGGGTCGGGGCGATCATTGAGGTTCGCAGCGATCAGTTGCGCGCGGATTCTTCGCAGGGCTCGCATTTTTTCCAGAATATCACCTCGCTGGGCATCCCGTATCTGACCCTGAATGAGGAGCGCACGATTGGGCTCGATGTGCGCAAGTCGCAGGCGACGCATGATTTCCTGGATCAGGACTGGCTCAACAGCCAACCAATAGACCAGGAGGGCCGGTATGTCCGTCATGTTCGGCTGGCAAGGCCATTTATCATGAAATGTAACGGCGAGCGCTCTCTCAGTGTGCTTGTTCTCAGAAAAGAAGACGCCGAAGGGGGTGCGGAAACAGGGTGATGTCTCTCTACGATCAACAATGTGCCGAGGAGTTCAGTGTCATCAAGAACAGGACCGACAGCTATTTCATGGACCTGCGTATTGCCTGCCCCTACGGTCTGCCGTATGTCGCGACTTTTCATCAGGCGATGTTCTGTCCGCTTGATCAGCGCATCATGGAACTCTTTCTGGCCGCGGGCTACCGGCGCAACGGCAACTGTCTGTATACCATGCGTTGTGCCGGCTGCTCGGCCTGTATCCCTATCCGTATCCATCCTGCGACCTTTCATGCCAATAGAAATCAGCAGCGGGTCAGAAGGAAGAATGCCGATGTTGCCGTCAGTCTCGAAGAACTGACGCTTGATGCGGAAAATCTCCAACTCTGTCAGAAATTTCTTGAGCAGCGCTATCCCCAGAAGAATAACACCGCCCGGGGGTATTATGAGGGATTCTTTCTCAACGGCATCGTCGACAGTCTTCGGCTGCAGTACCGGCTTGGAGGCCGGCTGGTCGGCTCGGCGATCATCGATATCGGCGATAACTGGCTCAATGCGGTGTATTTCTCCTTCGACCCCGATGAAGGCAGGCGCAGCCTCGGGACATTCAACATTCTCACCCTCCTCGACCTCTGTCAGGAACGGGGGATTGACTACCTCTATCTCGGGTACTATATTTCTAATGTGGCGGCGATGAGCTATAAAAGTTCCTTCAAACCCCACTACCTGTATCTTGAGGGGGCCTGGCAGTGCCGGGAATGACTGACTTGGTAATCCCATCTTTTTACCCGTATAAGGTTTATCGGTTTCTTCGTATCTTATGAGCAGATACGAGACGTTGCGCCACCGCATTTGACGGACCGTTTTTTTCTGTGCTTTGCTTATTTGAGCATGTACAGGACGATTTTTTTCAATGCGTTATTCCATTCGGGAGGGAGCAATGAAAAAATGGCACTTGGAAGGTATCATCAGCGGCAGCGACCTGTACCATCGGAAAATAGTCGTTCCCGATGAGGCTCACATGTATCGGCGGATCCATGCCTATCAGCATCTGGTGTATAAAGAGTCGGTGATTGTGGTCTTTCTGCGCAATGTGGTGGGACGGATTCTGAAGCACATCTAAGAGATGTGTCACCTTGCAGAAAAGGCCCAATCACGGGAAGTCTGCGCCGGTCTTTCTTTCATAATCCACCAGTCGGAGAAAGGGCCATGCATGAAGCCCTGTTCTATGAGCGGCAGGATAATGCTCTGCGTTGCCTGTTGTGCGGTCATCATTGCCTCATCGGCGAAGGACGGTTGGGGATCTGCGGGGTGAGGGAAAACAGGCAGGGTGTGCTGTACAGCCGGGTCTACGGTAGGCTGGTTGCCGAGCATGTCGATCCTATTGAGAAAAAACCCCTTTTTCACGTTCTGCCGGGCAGTCTCTCCCACTCGATCGCCACCATGGGCTGCAACTTCCGCTGCCTGCATTGTCAGAACGCCTCGATCTCGCAAATCCCGAAAGACATAGGGTCCGATCTTCCGGGCTTCCACCGCAGCCCTGATGAGGTGGTGCGTGTCGCTGTGCAACAGGGCTGCCGGTCGATCAGCTACACCTATGTGGAACCGACGATTTTTTTTGAATTTGCCTATGACTGCTGTCTTCTTGCTGCCGAACAGGGCTTGAAAAACATCTTTGTGTCAAACGGCTATATGAGCCGCGAGGCAACGAAACTGCTGGCCCCGGTACTGACCGCCATCAATATCGATATCAAGGCCTTCAGCGACGATTTCTATAAAAAGGTCTGTGGCGCCAGATTGCAGCCGGTCCTCGATACGGTCAGGACCATGCGGGAACTCGGGGTATGGGTGGAGGTGACAACCCTCATTATCCCCGGTATGAATGACTCTGAGGCCGAATTGCAGGGCATTGCCTCTTTCCTGGCTGAAACCGACAGGACGATTCCTTGGCATGTGACTGCCTTTCACCCGACCTATCTGCTGCAGGATGTCCCGGCAACTCCCCGATCTTCGCTGCAGACTGCCCACAGGATCGGCCTGGACAGCGGTCTGCATTTTGTCTATGAGGGCAATGTCGGGGCAGGTGGTGAGAACACCCTGTGCCCTTCCTGCGGGACCCTGCTCATCAGCAGGGCAGGTTTTGCGGTACAGACCAATCGGCTGACGAACGGCCGTTGTCCGGACTGTGGGGTGCTCGTGCCCGGAGTCTGGAAATAAGCGACTGCAGACCAAGTACCACCTTCCTCTTTTCGTTCTTGTCTCTTCAGTTCAGGCCTGCTTGATCAGTGCCGGTGGCCTTTCTTCTGCCTGGCAAACAGATTGCCGCTGATCAGGGTGAGGAGAATGGCGAACACGGCGGCGGTCAAACCAAGAAGGACATTGTAAAACGGGGGGGCCGCCAGGGCGATCCGGATGATGAGGGTGGAGAGGGCGAAACCCGAGTTGCGGAAGATGGCCCAGAAACAGGGCTGAAAACACTGGGAGATGAGGACGACCAGGATGTCGGTGAGGATCAGGATCGTGTAGAATTCATGAAGAAAATCGGTATCATCGGTGCCAATCAGGGAGAGGATTGCACTGTCGATGCCCATATAACCGAAGACGGCCAGCAGGATCAGGGCGATGCCTTTTTTGGCCGCGACAAAACTGTAGAGATCGGTCGGGCGCATCGCCTCTTCCGAGGCAAGGGCCTGGACCTTGTAGTAGTAGCCCAGGAGCGCAAAGATCGCCAGGGCGCCGAAACCATCCGAGAGGATATGCAGGACGGCGTCCTGATTACCGGCAAAGGTGATGGGTTCGGGGAACTGCGACAGCGCTTTGAAGGCGTTCCGCATGAGGATGAGTGAGAGAATCTCGAACTGTTTGCCCACGGAACGGCTGAACGAACAGGGTAGGGTGAAGATCAGGCTGATGACTTCAAGAATCAGGACCACGGTGAAGGCGGCCTGCACGGCATAAAAATGGTTGCCGGGAATGAATTGCCCCAGAGAATGCGGCAGGAGACCCTGGCGCTTGAGTTCGATGCCTATCAGGCTGCCGAGGAAAAAGAGCACCAGAAGGACGGAGATCTTCCGGTGCATTTTTTCATGTTCCCAGAGATGGTGCAGGGGATCAAAGATATAGGTAATACGCTCGTAGAGAAAATTCATGATTGAGTTGTAAGGAAATATGGGCCGATAGCGAGTGGCTCAGGGGATGAAGGGGATTGAGATTGACTTTTCAAGTCAAATTTTTACCATGATTTATCGGGCTTGGCAAACTCTGAAAAAAGGGCAGCGACCACCGGGGTACCCCGAGTCGCTGCCCTTTGTGTTGGGGAGGGGCTGGGCGGGAGTTCAGATATTGATCTCGCCCCAGACGTCAACAGGTGCAGGTTCGAAATCCATGACGAATTCGGTCCAGCCCCAGGGGGCGTTTATAATCTCGACGCCAACGCTTTTCTGGCTGGTCTCTTTTTGCGACCAGCGAGGCCGGACCAGCATTTTGAAATTTTTACCATGGCCGGAGATGACAATGGAGAGACGCCGGCTGCTGTTGTCAAGTTTTCCCGGCAGGTCGGTCATGCACATGCCAAAGCGTGAGAGATCGATCACCTGCCCTGAGAAAAAACCCTTGCCATCAGATACATCTGCCCAGAGATTCTTGACTACCATCCGTTGATGTCTTCGTTTTTCCATGTTTCACCTTTTTGCGTGTCGGGAAGAGTGTGTGCCTGTGTGGATCGTCTTCGAGTTACTCGATAATCGGCGCCTTGCAATTATCTGACTTCGGCGAACATGCTTTTGCACCGGGGGGAAACGAATTATTTCCGCAGCAACCATACGCTGATGCTCTTTGCATGGCCTCCTGGGCCTGCCGTCGTCCCCTGTAATACGACAAAAAACGTTTAACTCTTTTTCAATCTTACGTATTTTATGCCTATTGGCAAGAGGTGAAAATGGTCAATTCGGTTGCCAGGGAGCGGGGGGTTCCTGACAAGTAATCGATTTGTATGATGAAGTCCTGACATTGGACCTTCAATAAAAAGTAATTTTTTTTGCTTGTTAGCAAATGACGATTTGCCAGGAGAGAAGGGAAGGGCGTAGCGTTCGGGCTTCTTTGCCAGGGAACAGGCGAAAAAGCAGCTGGCTAAAGGTCCGGTGCTGACCTTTTCGCACGATTGTCGACTGATCAGCGGGAGGGCGTTGTGTTGACTGACTCGACCCGGTGCGTTGCCCATCTGGTGTAGGCCATCCAGTAGCGCCCCAGGCCGTCCTGAAACCGGTAGACAGGCCGCTGGGCCTTCCTGGTCTCCCTACTGGTAGCACCAATTTCAAATACAGGGACGCGGCTGGCTCATCTTTCTCAGTCACTGCTCTGATGACCATTTTTCTCTACCGAGTAACAAGGGTATGAAAAAAAATCAGGAACACAGACATCTGACCGGGCCATACCGGCAATTTCTCTCGATGATTGCAGGAATTATAGACCACGAGCGGGTCATCTCCGACCCTTTGCGGACCCTGGCCTATGGCAATGATGCCAGTTTCTACCGCCTGGTCCCGCAGATCGTCATCAAGGCCGACAATGAGGAGGAGGTGGCGGCCCTGCTCCGGGCCTCGGACAGCTGCCGGATACCGGTGACCTTTCGGGCTGCCGGCACCAGCCTCTCGGGCCAGGCGGTGTCTGATTCGGTTCTGATTGTCGCCGGGGGCCGCTGGCAGGAGCATGAGATCCTCGATGAGGGGCGCAGGATCAGGCTCCAGCCGGGCGTCATCGGCAGACAGGCCAACAGCTGGCTCAAGCCGTTTGGTAAAAAGATCGGGCCTGATCCCGCTTCGATCAATGCCGCCATGATTGGCGGTATCGCCGCCAATAACGCCAGCGGTATGTGCTGCGGCACCTCCCAGAACAGCTACAAGACCGTAGCCAGCATGTGTCTGGTGCTGCATGACGGGGCAGTACTCGATACCGGCAGTTCCGCCAGTCGCATGGCTTTTCGCGAGAGTCACCCCGAATTGATCGCCTCCCTTGAGGAATTGGGCCGCCAGGTCAAGGCCAATGATGAGCTGGCCGGGCGGATCAGGCATAAATTCAAGATCAAGAATACCACCGGCTACAGTCTCAATGCCCTGACAGATTATACCGATCCTTTCGATATCATGGTACATTTGATGATCGGTTCGGAGGGTACCCTGGGCTTTATCTCGGAAATTACCTACGACACCGTCGAGGAATTGCCCTGCAAGGCCAGCGCCCTGATCATATTCCCCTCCACCCGGGAGGCCTGTGTTGCCACGGCCATTCTCAAGGACCAGCCGGTCGCCGCCGTCGAATTGATGGACCGGGCCGCCCTGCGGGCCGTACAGCACAAGGAGGGGATGCCTGAGTATCTCCAGTCCCTGTCGCCTGCGGCCACCGCCCTTCTGGTCGAGACGAGGGCCGCCGAGGTTGCCGTGCTGCGCCGCAATATCGTATGCATCTGCGCCGCACTCGCTGAGATCCCTCTTGAGCTGCCCCTGCTTTTCACCGAGAAGGTCGCGGAATACACCCGACTGTGGAACATCCGCAAGGGCCTCTTTCCGGCGGTCGGGGCGGTACGTCAATCCGGGACCACCGTCATCATTGAGGATGTAGCCTTTCCTCTTGATAAACTCGCTGAGGCGACCTTGGAGCTCCAGGAGATCCTTGGGCGTCATGGCTACCGGGAGGCCATCATCTTCGGCCATGCCCTGGACGGCAATCTGCACTTTGTTTTCACCCAGGACTTCGGCAGCAGGGCCGAGGTGGAGCGGTACGGCCGGTTGATGGACGAGGTCTGCACTATGGTGGTGCAGGGCTATGACGGCTCGCTGAAGGCCGAACACGGCACCGGCCGCAACATGGCACCCTACGTCGAGATGGAATGGGGCAGAGAGGCCTATGAGCTGATGCAGAAGATCAAAGCACTCTTTGATCCCCATGGCCTGCTCAACCCCGGGGTCATCCTCAACAGCAACCCGCAGGTGCATTTGGAAAACCTCAAACCCCTGGCCTCAACTCATCCGCTGGTCGATAAATGTATCGAGTGCGGTTTCTGTGAGCCGGTATGCCCCTCGCGAAACCTGACCCTGACCCCCCGCCAGCGTATAACCGTGCAGAGAGAGATCTCGCGACTGCGCAAGGATGCCAGGTCGCCCGAGCGTCTGCAGTCTCTGATCGGCGACTACATCTATCAGGGGGATCAGACCTGCGCCACCGATGGCCTTTGCCGGGGTGCCTGCCCGGTGAGATCAATACCGGCGATATGACCAAGGAGCTGCGGCGGCTGCGGGTGGCCAACACCTCCGCGGAATCGCTGGCCCGCTGGGTCGCGCGGCATTACGGCCTGGTCACGGCCATGGTACGTTTGGGTCTGCAGGCCGTGGATGGACTGCACCGCCTTATCGGCAGCGGGAACCTGGGGGCCATTGCCACCAAGGCCCGCAATCTGAGCGGCAATCGTCTGCCCCTCTGGACCCCGCATATGCCAAGGGGCGCCGAAAAACGGCGGTATCAGGATAGCCCTGCCGCAGGCGACCTGCAGGTCGTCTATTTCCCCAGTTGCATTTCCAGGACCATGGGACCGTCGCGACAGGATGACGAGCAGAGACTCCTCTCTCGGATCACCGAGCAGGTGCTGCGTAAGGCCGGCTATGGCGTGATCTATCCGCCGGATGTGGAAAAACTCTGCTGCGGCGTACCCTTCCAGAGTAAGGGTGCCTTCCGTCAGGCCGATGAAAAGGCGGCGGATCTCGAGCGGGTGTTGCTGGCGGTGACACAGAACGGTCGCTACCCGGTGCTCTGTGATACCAGTCCCTGCCTCTACCGGATGCGCGAGACGATGGACCGCCGGCTCCGTCTCTATGAACCGGTCGAGTTCGTCCACGATTTCCTGCTGTCCCGCCTAAAGATCAAAAAAGTACACGAGACGGTGACCATCCATAACACCTGCTCTTCCGAAAAAATGGGACTTGCCGCAAAATTCAGGGCGGTGGCCGAGGCCTGTTCCACTGAGGTGGTCGTCCCCGAGAAGGTGGGCTGCTGCGGCTTTGCCGGAGACCGCGGATTCACCTTCCCCGAACTCAACGCCGCGGCCCTGGCCGACCTGCGTCCGACTATCGAGGACTGCGGCTGCACCTCCGGTTATTCCAACAGCCGGACCTGTGAGATAGGCCTGTCCTTGCACAGCGGTATCTCCTACGCCTCCATCCTCTCTCTCGTTGATCGCTGCAGCAGATAGACGAAGAATTTTCCCTGCCGTAGAACGACCCCAGATCCTGCCCTTGACTTGAGAGGCAGGGGCTGTGATGTGACTTTGCGACCTCTTGACAAATATTCCTTTTACTTGCCCGGCTGAATCAGTATCATTGAAATGAAGCATCAGAGAAGCTGCGGGCCGTCTCCCAGAAGTAAGGACTCTCCCGATTGAGCATTTCTTTACAAAGGGATGGCTGCAATATGAAAAGGAAGTTTTTCTGCGGTGTAGTGCTCTGCTGTGCACTCCTTGTCTGCCAGACCGTGGCCGATGCCGCCCAGCTCAACTGGCTGGGCCATTGGAAGGGCGAGGACAAGCGGGAACTGCTGGTCCATGAGATCAAAAAAAATTATGAGTTTCTCCATCCCGGCACGAAGATCAATCTCCAATTCGATGTGGATCTCGATGGAGAGGGTGCCTACTTCAAGATGAAGGTCGCCCATAAGATTGTCGAGATGATCAAGACCGGCAAGATCGACTGGGATCTGGTCTACTGCGATATCGCCATCTATCGTCATGTCGCCGACCTGCTGGGCGATCCGCTCTGGGGCAAGAAGTACCTTGTCGATTTTACCGATGTCCCCGGCTTTTTAGAGAGCCAGAAAGATTTTATTGTCAACACGCCGTTTTATAAAGAGAAAATGGGCGGTATTTTTCCCGGACCCTATGTCGAGGGGTTTATCTCCTGTCTCTGGTATACCCGGCAGGTGGCGGCAAAGACCGGTATCCAGGTCAAGGAAAGGGGTATGACGGTTGCTGAATTCCTGGGCTATGCCAAACAGCTGTCCGAGTACAACCGCCTGCATAGGACGACGATCCCTTTTTTACGTCTGAGTTCTCTGAACAGGATAGAGGGTCTTTTTGAATATATCTATAAGAGCCGGTTTACAGACCCTCTTTTGGTCATTGAAGAGAAATATGATACGAAAAAGGCTGAGGCCTTTCTTGCCACTCTGGAGATCTTCGAACAACTCTCGCACTATCAGCCCATGGTGAATGAGGGGTGGCGGACCCTCGACTGGATAAAAAGCGAACAGGATTTCCTGGCCGGCGACGGTTTGTTTCTTGCCGGTGCAACCTATATGTACAGCCATTTTCGTGGCAATTCGCCGGATAACTACACCAACGGCATACCCGTCGAGTTTCCCTATGTCAAACAGCCGAATGGCCTCGTCGGCCTCTTTGCCAATACCTTCGCGGTGCTGAAAGCCAGCCCGAACAGGGCAGCGGCGATTGAACTGTCGATGATGTGGGCGGAACCGGAGACCGCTGAAAAGTGGGTGGAGTACACCAGGAACCCCACGGGAGTCCGTGGCAATCTCAACCAACCGGTCTTTGACAGAAAAGACCTTGATGTCTACGGCAGATTTCTTCTTGATATGGAGAAGCAGTACAGCACATTGCCGATGCGCAATTTTCGGGCCCCGACCTATGTCTTCGGCAAGGAGGTTCCGCTGAGCGAAGAGGACTTTCGCAGCAATCTGGTCCTGATCCTTGAGGGAAAACTCAAGGCGAAAGACTATTACCAAGCGATCCTCTCCCGTGTCCAGCGGCCGTGAATCGATTCCTGCAGAAAACGACACAGGTGTGAGGTAGATGGAGCGAATTTGTCGGAGTATACCTGCTAAAATCAGCCTCGCCATCCTTATTATTGAGATCGTGCTCCTCACGGTGATGGGGATTTTCTACAGTTCGCGTTTCAGTCAGGAAATCGATAAACGGATTGCGGAAAAACTGGCCCTCCCCGGGATCCTGATGAACCAGCGGGCCATGACCTACGATTCGGTGAAGGATTTTCGTGCCCTGAGTGACCTGGTGCAGGAGAAGGTCGTGGAGGCCTTTATCTTTCAGCAGGGCGGGGCGGTTTTTTTCTCCGCCGATCCAGCCAAAGAGGGAAGAGTATTTACCGATTTTCTCGCTCAAGAGGAAACGGACCGCCTCGGTAAAGACCTGAGCCACGTCCAGCAGATCTTTTTTGTGGCTGAAAACGGCAGACATTTCATGTCGAGTGTCACTCCCTTACTTGCTAAGGGAGAATTGCTGGGTGGCCTGTACCTGAGGGTGTCAGCAGATGAAATAAAAAAGGAAAAACAAGGAGTTTTGCTGTTTTTCTGTGTGGGTGCCTTCCTGGCTATTGCCCTTACCACCCTCATAGAGGCCTTTGTTGTCCATAGACTGTTTGTCCCCCGCATCATCGATGCCTCGGCATCCCTGAAAAAGTATGCAGATGGCGATTTCTCGGCTCGTATCACCCGGGTAGGAGGCCCTGACCAACTTGGAGAACTCATGCAGCAGGTCAATTCTCTGCTGGAGACGGTTGCCGAGTATACCCGCAAACTGCATACCCTGAATATCACAGGCGAGATTTTTGCCCGGGTTATGGAAAAAGAGGAGGTTCTGCGTATCGCCACAGAGACGGCGGAGCAGCAGCTCCCGGTACGGGCGCTGCTGGATGGAGAGGGTGATTGCCGCAGCATTTTTTCCCTGCCGGTTCATAATGACACGGCAAAACCACCCGGTCCGGTTGTCCGGTTTTCGGGTATTGCAGACTATCGGGAGCTCTCGTCAGCTGACGCCAGTTTCGTCAAGGCCTTGTCGGGCCTGATGGAAAGCGCCCTTGAGCGCATCGAGGCCTTTGCGAAAATTGCCGAGGCAGAGGGCAAATTTCGCTATCTCTTTATGCTGGCCCTGGAGGGGATTTTCCGCTCAACAGCCGATGGTGTCCTGCTGGACGCCAATCCGGCCCTGGCGGCGATGAGAGGGTATGATTCGGCGGAAGACATGGTCCGTTCTGATAAAAATCTTGCAGAGTGCTACGAGAACCCGCAGGAGAGGCTGAAAGTCATACAAATTCTGAAAAAGGAAGAGAAACTCCAAGAGTATGAAGTGAATATGAGACGTACGGATGGCTCAATCTTTCCTGCCTCGATGAGTGCCAGGGTGATAAAAAATTCGCGGGGTGAGATTCAGAGTGTTGAAGGACGGATAATTGATATCTCGGAGCGAAGGCTGCGGGAACAGGAGAAACGGCAGCAGCTTGCCAGCGAAGCCGTGGCCCGGGCAAAAGTCCTGCTGGTCGAGGGTCTGGAGAAAAAAAATAAACAGTTGCAAGAGGCCCTTGAAGAACTTAAGTGCGCCCAGCTGCAGCTTCTCCAGTCGGAAAAAATGGCTGCGGTCGGTATGACGGCCGGTGGCGTGGCCCATGATTTGAATAACATCCTGGCCGGCGTGGTGAGTTACCCGGAGCTGCTTCTGGCAACCCTGCCTGCCGACAGTGAGGTCCGTGGACCTCTGGCGGCAATTCTCGCTTCAGGCCGACGGGCTGTTGCCGTGGTTGCCGATCTTCTCACCCTGGCCCAGGGGAGTGCCAGGGTGAAAAAGAATGTTCTGCTCGACAGTCTGGTCGAGGAATACCTCCACTCCGTTGAGTTCGGACAGATGATGCGAGGATATCCGGAGGTGCAGGTGACCTCGGTTAATGAGGCGAGGGCCATGTATATCAGCTGTTCGCCGGTGCATATCCAGAAGGTGATCATGAATCTGGTCATGAATGCGGTGGAGGCCCTTGCCTCCACTGGTGGTTCGGTGACCCTGCAT
>JANOIV010000012.1:0-10638 GCA_031407875.1 Desulfobulbaceae bacterium
CCTTCGTTGTAGGTTTTTGGCAGGCCCTCGACATACTATGTGTATAGTCGAGAACCTACCAAAAACTCTACGCCTTGTATATCGAACTTTTTATCTAGCCATCTGTGATCTTTGTGGCGACTTTTTACGAGTTTATCAAAGATAATCAGGAACAATTTTCTTTTTGAATGTACTCAGGAAGAGGGTTAATTTTTCAACCATGTATTTTCATCCCCCTAAAAACAATGTCTTTTCTTGAAATCGACTGGCCTTCATTTTTGCTCGGCTCAGAAAAATGGACCTTCCTTCCCGAAGTGGCTCTACGGTCACTGTTGATGTTTCTCATCATTCTTTTCAGCCTGCGGATCCTGGGCAAACGAAGTGTTACACAACTTTCTGTTTTTGAACTGGGTGTGATCATCGGGCTCGGTTCGGCCGCCGGAGATCCCATGTTTTATAAAGATGTAGGATTGTTACCGGGGTTAATGGTATTTGTCGTGGTGATATCGCTTTACCGGTTTTTGACTTTCCTGATCAACAGTAGTGATAAGGTGGAAAGGGTACTCGAAGGTAAACCGGTTTACCTCGTTGAAGTTGGCAAATTCAATTTTACAAATTTCCAGAAGGAGCTGATCGCCCATGAAGAGTTTTTTTCACTGTTGCGCCGGCAAAGCGTCAGCCACCTCGGACAAGTGCAACTAGCCATCATTGAAACCAATGGCGCAATCAGCCTGTATTATTATTCAGATGCAGAAGTGCGATGGGGCTTACCCGTATTGCCCCACCTGTATAACAAAAACCTCAAGCTCTTACCTGCCGCCGGTCTTTATGCCTGTTTGAGTTGCGGACAGGTGGAGGATATAAAAAACACTGAAGAGAGCCACCTTTGCCGGGTATGTGACAATGACGAATGGGTGTTAGCCATCAATTTCCCGCGTGTTGTTTAAAGACAGGCGGTACAAGTTTTGAAATTCTAGTTGATGTAGCCAGCTGCAACAACTTTGCTGTGAACCCAATTACACCGTACTTCGATCGTCGCATCCTCTCAGCATATATGGGCTGTCGTGTGGCTGGGTAAGAAGTATTTTCAGCAATTAAAGGGTGTATGAATATCAAGATCAGGAAATCGATCATCATCATGACGGTGCTGTCCGGGGTCGTGCTGGCTGCCGTGGCCGTCAACTACCGGATCACCCAGCATATTGTCGAGAAGACCATCATTGCCCAGCAGCAGGACCTGGCCGCGAAGGCGGCGAGTACCGTTGAATTGTGGTTGAGTCAGCAGATGAAGATCCTCGATGCCACGGCCGCCTCCGTGCCTTCCGACCTGCTGGGCCAGAATGAGATGACCATGGGCCCCTTGAAGATGGCCATGAAGGCCGGCCACTTCAGCGACGTCTATATCGGCGAAAGTACGGGTATCCTGATCGATGGCGCGGACTGGCAGCCGCCCGAAGGTTATGATACCCGGTCGCGTCCCTGGTACAGAAGGGCCGTCGAGACGGGGACGACCAGTTTTACCACCCCCTATATCGATCTGGTCACCAACAAACTGGTCATTGCCCTGGTCAAACCGCTGATGCGGGGCGGCAAACTGCGTGGGGTCATGGGCGCGGATACCGTCCTCGATACCCTGGTAGACAATGTCCTGAACCTGAAGGTGAGTAAGACGGGATTTGCCTTTCTGGTGGAACGGAAGGGCACTATCCTTGTCCATCCCAACAAGGACTATGTCATGCGGGCCAATCTGCAGACTATCGAACCGGATCTTGCGGAAAAGCTCGATGTTTTCAAGGAAAGCAATGAAGGGACAATTCTCTATTTCTCCGGCGATAAAGAAAAGAATATCCTTTCCTACCACCTGATTGCAGGTTCCGACTGGTTCCTCTGCATCACGGTGCCCTATGTCGAGGCCTACTCGCTCACCCGTCAGACCACCATGGTCTTTGCCATGGAGATCGTCCTGCGGATTCTCGGGGCCCTGGCCCTGATCGCCCTCATCGGTCTGGGCGGCAGCGGACTGGTCCTCTTCATGTTCAGTAAACGCTACAGTACGGCGGTCCAGCAGCACCAGGTCGAGATGACCGGCATCAACAAAGATCTGGCATGGAATATCACCAAGAGAAAAGAGGTCGAGACCTATTACCAGACCCTCTTCAACGTGGCAAACGACGCGATTCTGATCAGCAAAGGCCTGCAGCATACCGAATGCAACCGCAAGGCTGAGGAGATATTCGGGCTCTCGCGGGAAGAAATCCTTGAAAAGACCATGCTCGATCTCTCACCCGCCTATCAGCCGGACGGTTCCCTGAGCAGTGAAAGCATCCAGCGGATCATTGAGAATTCCCGCGCCGGGGAGCAGCAGTTTTTCAGATGGTCGTTCAGCCGCTCCGACGGTACGGAGTTTCCGGCCTCGGTCAACCTCAAGATCTTCACCCTGGGCAATGAAGAGCTGACCTTGTCGAGTATCAGGGACATCTCCAAACGGGTCGATGCCGAAGGACAGCTGATGCAGGCCCAGAAACTGGCGGCGGTGGGTGAGATGCTGGGGGCCATTGCCCACCAGTGGCGGCAGCCCCTCAATACCCTGGCCACCTATATTTCCAGCCTCGAGGCCGCCCAGTACAACGATCTGCTGACCAAGCCCTTTGTCGACAAACTGGTGGCCGGGGCGAACGGTCAGATCCAGTTCATGTCGAAGACCATCGATGATTTCCGCAATTTTTTCCGGCCGGCCAAGAAAAAGGGACCGGTGGATGTCTTCGGGGTGATCATCAGCGCGGTCAAGCTCATGGAGGCCCAGATGAAGCACGGCAATATCATCCTCTCGGTCAAGAACAAGGCGGGTTCGGATGCGCTCGTGGTCTACGGCTATCAGGGGGAGTTCGTGCATGTCCTGGTCAATATCCTGGCCAATGCCAGGGACGCGATCCTGGAAAGCAGACAGGACGAGGGTGATGGCACGATCCAGACCATTGATATCAGCGTGGCGAGCAGGGAAGATGATGTTATCATAGACATTACCGACAGTGGCTGCGGTATCCCGGAACACCTGCTGCCGCAGATCTTCAATCCCTACTATACCACCAAAGGAGCCTCTTCCGGCACGGGTATGGGTCTGTATATGTCGAAGATGATTGTCGAAAAAGAGATGGGCGGCGAACTGCTGGCGGCAAATACCCCGACAGGTGCCCAATTCACCATCAAGCTGAAAAAAATAGCAACGGACAGTGTGCAATGATTAATGCAAAGATGAAAAATTGTCAGATCCTGCTGGTCGATGACGAGCAGTCGGAACTCGACGCCTACAGCCTTCTCCTGATGTCGATGGGCATCGCCAATGTCAGGACCTTGAGTGACAGCCGCAGGGTCCTGGCTGCCCTTGAGGGGATGAATGCCCCGATCCTGTTTCTTGACCTGAATATGCCGAACATGTCGGGTCAGGATGTGCTCAGGGAGCTCAAGATCAAAAAACCCCAGGTGCCGGTGATTATCATTACCGCCAACTCGGAGATCGAAACGGCGGTGGAATGCCTGCGCCTCGGAGCCCACGATTATCTGGTGAAGCCCATCGACCTGAAGATGTTCAGCTCGGCCCTGCGCAATGCCTTGGAGATCGGTCTTTTGCGTAACGAGGTGATGTCCCTCAAGGGCATCACCTTTGATCCCGGACCCCATGCCAATCCGGCCTTCAAACCGATTGTCACCCAGAATCCGGTCATGTTCGGCATCTTTCAGTATATCGAGTCGATCGCCGGCAGCGGCCTGCCGACCCTGATCCTCGGTGAGACCGGCTCGGGCAAAGAACTGATCGCCAGGGCCATCCATGAGGTGAGCGGTTTGCCCGGCGAGTTTGTGGCGGTCGATATCTCGGGTCTTGATGACACCCTGTTCTCCGACACCCTCTTCGGCCATACCAGGGGGGCCTATACCGGCGCGGACAGCAGCCGTCCCGGTCTTTTGGAAAAGGCCCAGGGCGGCACGATTTTTCTCGATGAGATCGGCGACCTGAGCGAGGTCTCCCAGGTCAAACTCCTGCGTCTCTTGCAGGAAAAGATCTACTATCCCCTCGGTTCCGATCAGCCCAAACGGTGTCTGGCCCGGGTCATTACCGCCGCCAATAAGGATCTCAGCAAGTTGGCGATCCAGGAAGGCCGGTTCCGCATGGATCTCTACTACCGTCTCAGCACCCATCTCATCCGGCTGCCGCCCCTGCGGGATCGCCGCGAGGACATCCCCCTCTTGGTCGAGCACCTTGTTGCCTCGGCCGCAAAGGCCATGAACAAGGCCATCCCGGCTATCAGCCGAGAGGCGGTGACTCTCTTGCAGCGACATGCCTTCTGGGGCAACATCCGTGAGTTGAAGGCCTATATCTCCGATGCGGTGGCCCGCTGCGAGGGCGGCCAGATCCAGGAGGGCCTGATCGCAGAGAGGCTTGGCGAGGCCGTCTCGATGCCGGGCAGCCAGGTCCTGGCGGCGGCCGTCAACCCACTGGAGGCCCTTTTCGGTCATTTTCCAACCCTTGAAGAACTGGCCGATTACGCCGTCGATGTCGCCCTGAGTTCGACCCAGAATAACCAGAACAAGGCGGCCCAACTGCTCGGGGTTTCCCGTCAGGCCCTGCATAAACGGTTGAAGAAACGTGACTCCGGTAAGGCCGAACAGGATGGCTAGACTCTTGCGGCATCGTCTCGAACAAAGCGAGCCGAGCAATGTCGCCTGCCCGGGGTTCCGGCTGGCCGTTTCTGATCTTCAACCTGCTGATGTAGCAGGGAAACGTCTGCCAAGGCCGCCCCGATCGAGAAAGACTTGCGAAAAGCTCGAAGAAACGATAACTTGACGCTGTAGGCGCGGAACCGCACAGCGTAGCCGACGAAGTTAACGCTTGATTTGGAAATGGAATTAGGGAATGGAGGGAGGCAATTGAGGCCTCTCCCGGACTACAATGTCGTACAAAACTTTCATTGGCTCGGAAGGAACTCACCATGCTGCAATTTTTTAAAGACTTGTCTATCAGAGTAAAGATTTCCGGATTTGTTATCCCGTCGACCATAGCCTTTGGTGTTATTATGACCATATTGGTCCTGTATTTTCTTAATGATTATAAAAACACATCGCTCAATGATTTCAGACAGGTCGTCCAGGAAATACAACAAGGCACTCAACTCGATGCGGCCGATAAAAAAACAGAGGAACTGTTAACAGACATCTCCTTGAAAGCCGATGAGAAAATCCGCAACATCGGCATGCTCTTCATCTCCATTGTTGTCGCAGTCATCATAATGGCCACTGTCGGGGCGATGATAATCTCCAATATTATCGGCAAACCAGTGCAGCGTGTAGCCGCCGGCCTTGAGAACATCAGCTCCGGAGATGCGGATCTCACCCAGAGACTTGAGGTCACGGCCGATGATGAAACGGGCAAGGTCTGCAGATTTTTTAATTCCTTTGTCGGTAACATGCAGGGCATAATCAAAAATCTGCAAGGAGATGCCGAGAAACTCCATGGCGCTGCCCAATCGATTCATTCACTGATCAAGATAATCCAGGAGAAGGCCTCCTCGACAAAAACGATTTCTCAATCCGTCTTCCGCTCGGCAGGCTACATGAGCCGGGATATGAACGAAATTTCCTCTATAATGGAAGATTCCACCGGAAACATCCAGGCCATCTCCACAGCAATTGGAGAACTCACCTCTACCGTCACGGAGATTGCCGAAACATCGGCAAAGGCCCATAGCAATACTGAAAAAGCCAAGAAAAAAATGGAACAGCTCGAAGGGCAGGTTGCAGAACTTGGTCAGGCAGGCGAGGATATCAGCAAAGTGACGGAGACAATAACCGCAATTTCCGATCAGGTGAATCTGCTGGCACTCAATGCCACTATTGAAGCCGCCAGGGCCGGAGAAACCGGCAAAGGGTTTGCCGTTGTCGCAAACGAGATTAAAGAACTTGCCAAACAGACGGCAAGTGCGGCAACAGAAATACAGAGCCGCATTGACCATGTCCAGAAAGTGACTAAAACCACCATCGCGGGGATAAAGGATGCTGCCGAAATCGTCTCCCAGAACAGCGGAGTTGTCGCCACTATTGCCAGTGCCGTTGAAGAGCAATCAGCGACCGTAAATGAAATTGCCCATTCACTGTCTTCGGCTTCGGAAAAACTCGGCTACTCAAACGAAAAAGTATCAAATGCGGTAGCCTATGCCGACGATATGGCAAAAATGGCGAATTCAGTTACCGATGCGGCGATGCAGGTGGATGATGCGCTGGGTTCTATTTACGAGACATCTGAAACTATACAGAAATTAGCGGATAATTCAGCCAGGACAAGCCAGCAGTTCAGAACCTGAGATTGAAGTGTCCTTGTTCGAAGATGATATTTCATCACCGTTGCGCCGAAGTCATTTTCCATGTCCCTGCCGGATCTATGGCGGGGACATCCGTCAACCACCGATATGTTTTCTTCGTCAACCCTGGTTGACATTGTCAACCAGGGTTGACGTCTGTGGTTGACGCCCTCCTGATATAGCCAAGCTACCAACCGTAGGTTTTCTGCTAACTCACTCAATTGAAGTAGATAATTATCCTCAGCCCTTTGGCACATTCTTTGCGAAGGTCGATCCTAGAATGTCTGTCCGAAAAGCGGGAGGGAGAATTCCTCTTTCCCCGAGACCGGCAGTTGATCACCCGGAGAGGAGGGTGATCTCCGGCCTGCCAATGGTGGCTGAAATTTCAAATCGTGAGGGGTGTATGAAAATTCTAGAAAAGATTGCTGTACCCGTTGTCGCTTTTTCCCTGCTTATCGGGACATCGGCCTTTGGCCAAAATGTCAAGATCGGCAGTATCATTCCTCTTTCCGGGCCTTCGGCCTCTGTCGGGCTGCAGGCCAAACAGGCAAGAGAGATGGCGGTTGAAGAGATCAACGCTGCCGGCGGTGTCAAATCCCTGGGAGGGGCGAAGTTCGAGATGGTCTATGCCGATTCCGAATCCAAACCGGAGAAGGGCGTGGCCGAGGCCGAGCGTCTGATCAATAGTGAAAAAGTCAATGTTCTGACCGGTTGCTGGAATTCGGGCGTGACCTATCCGGTCACGGCGGTGGCCGAGCGTTATGGTATGCCGTTTGTTGTACCCGTAGCTGTTGCCGACAAGATTACCGAGCAGGGCTTTAAGACCGTCTTCCGTATCGCCGCCAAGGATTCCTGGTGGACCCGCGATCAATTTGCCTTCTTAAAAGACATGGAGACCGAATTCAAGTCTCCGATCAAGAAGGTGGCCTTTGTGTATGAGAACGGCGACTGGGGCACCGGTTTCGCCACCCAGTGGAAGGAACTGGCCAAGAAGGCCGGCTACGAGGTTGTTCTTGACGAGCCCTATCCTTCGACCGCCACCGATCTGAGCCCGGTCGTGCAGAAGATCAAACGGGCCCGTCCCGACGTCCTGATGCTCGTCTCCAATGCAGCCGATGCCATCCTGCTGACCAATACCCTGGCTGAGTACAATGTCAAGCTTAAGGCCATCATCGCCAGTGGTGGCGGTCATGCCGATCCTTCCTTTTTGAAGGCCACCGCAAAAAACTCTGCCCAGATTTTTGATATCGTCGAGTGGGAAACCGATGTCAACAAGCCCGGCGCCAAAGAGGCCAACGAGAAGTACAAGGCTAAATACGGTCAGAACTTCACCGGTGAGGCAGTTGATGCCTATCTGGCCATGTATGTCATAAAAGACGCCCTCGAACGTGCCGCCTCCCTTGATAAAGCCAAGATCATTGAGGCCCTGCGCACCACCAATCTGAGCGATGGCCCCGGCATGATCGTCGGTTATGAAAAGGTCGCCTTTGACAAAACCGGCCAGAATGCCCATGCCGCCCTGGTGGTCGTGCAGATCAGCGATACCGGTAAAGGTATGGAACGCCTCACTATCTGGCCCAAGAACGTACGTCATGCCGGATACACCCCGGTATTCCCCATGGCTGTCAAATAGTGACAACCTCGTAACATGAACCATGCGGCGGGCAGGGAGATCCTCGCCCGCCGCGATTGAGAACCGGCAACTCGGAGATTTCCATGCTGTATATTATCGAAGACGCGATCAACGGTATCCTGATGGGCTCCATCTATGGCCTGACCGCCCTGGGCCTGACCCTGATATTCGGGGTGCTCAAGGTCATCAATTTTGCCCACGGCTCCCTGCTCATGGTCAGCATGTATGTGGCCTATTGGACTATCACCCTGAGCGGCCTGCATCCCTATGTTGCCCTGATACTGGTCGTGCCGATCATGTTCATTTTCGGTTACTTTCTCCAGGATATCGTCATCAAGCCGATCTTCAAGGCGGAAAAGAATGTCCGCGAACCGATTACCGTCATCATCGTCACCACCGGTATCTGGTATATCCTCGATAACCTGACCCTGTTGATCTTCGGACCCCAGTACCGCAATCTCGAGGTCAATCCCCTGCGCGGCCAGATGCTCGAGATTGGTGAGATGATGATCAGTGTCCCCAAGCTATGGGGCTTTGTGGCAGCCGTGCTCACCACCCTGGCCGTCCATCTCTTTTTGCAGAAGACCAGCACCGGTCGAGCCATCCGGGCCACGAGTCTGGATCGCGAGGCCGCCAGCCTGATGGGCATCAACGCCTATAAGATCTACAATCTGGCCTTCGGTATCGGTACGGCGACGGCAGGTGTGGCGGCGGTGACCCTGGTGCCCTTTTACAACGTCTTTCCCACGGTGGGTGTGCTCTTTGATATCAAGTGCTTCATCATCGTGGTCCTGGGGGGCCTGGGCAGTATCGGCGGGGCCTTGCTCGGCGGCATCATCATCGGCCTGATCGAATCGATTGCCCCGCAGTTCATGGCCGCGACCTGGACCGAGGCCATCGTCTACGCCCTGTTTCTCCTTGTCCTGTTCGTCAAACCATCGGGCCTTTTCGGCGTAAAGAACGATTGGTAATTTGCGTATCTTCAGAAAGGAAACACCATGACACGTCATACTCTGCATCGCTGCGGACCGCTGGTTGCCCTGGCCCTGGCGCTGATCCTGCCATTGTTCATTCGTAGCGCGACCTACCTGCATATCCTGATCCTCATCTACTTCTATGCCTACCTGACCACCAGTTGGAATCTGGTCGGCGGCTTTGCCGGTGTCCTGCCGCTCGGCCATTCGGCCTTTCTCGGGATCGGCGCCTACACCTCGACCATTTTGTCCCTGCAGTATGGCATAAGCCCCTGGCTGGGCATGATCGTCGGTGGGGTCCTGGCCTCGTTTGTCGGGATATTGATCGGGCTACCGACCTTCAAGATGCGGGGGGCCTACTTTGCCCTGGCGACCATTGCCTTTGCCGAGGGTATGCGGGTTATGGTGGAGAATATCGACAAGATTGGACCCTTTGTGCTGAACGGCCCGCGCGGTCTGCAGATTCCGCCCCTGGCCTTTGGCCTGGACAAGATGCTCTTTGCCGGTAAGGAACCCTATTATTACATCATCCTGATTATGCTGATTGCGGTCCTGCTCCTGACCGCCTTCATCTCCCGCTCCAAACTCGGCTATTATCTCAATGCCGGCGGCGAAGAACCCGAGGCCGCCATGGCCCTTGGCATCAACGTGGCTCGGGCCAAACTGGTGGCCATGGCCATGAGCTCCTTCCTCACTGCCCTGGCCGGGACATTCTATGCCCAGTTCAACCTCTACATCCACCCCAAGAGTGTCATCTCGCTGGACCTGTCGTTTGAGATCGCCTTCATCGCCCTGATCGGCGGTCGTGGTTCGATTGTCGGGCCGGTGCTCGGGGCCCTCTTGCTGCGGCCGGTGGGCGATTTCTCGCGCATTTATTTCGGCGACACCCTGCCGGGCATGCACCTGATTATCTTCGGTGTAATCCTTATCCTGGTCATGACCTTCCAGCCGCGCGGCCTGCAGGAACCGTTAACCCGTCTGTATGAGCGCGTCATCGACAGACTGAGCAGTGACAGGAGGCCGGCATGATACTGAAGCTAGAAGGACTCACCAAGGAGTTCGGGGGGCTGCGGGCCATCGACAATCTCAGCCTGGATATCAAGGCGGGTGGAATCATGGGCCTGATCGGGCCGAACGGGGCCGGCAAATCCACGGCCTTCAACTGTATCGCCGGGGTCTATGGCCCGACGGCCGGACGGATCTTCTTTGCCGGCGAGGACATCAGTGGCGAAAAGCCCTGGGATCTCTGCAAAAAGGGCCTGGCCCGGACCTTCCAGATCGTCAAACCCTTTGCCTCGAAGACCGTGCTCTACAATGTCACAGTCGGCAGTTTCGCCACCTGTAAACTGCGCTCGGAGGCCGAGGACAAGGCGATGAAGGTCTTGAAATTTCTCAACCTGGATGACAAGAAGGATGTCCTGGCCGGCACCCTGACCATCGCCGATCGCAAGCGTCTGGAGGTCGCCCGCGCCCTGGCCACCGAACCGAAACTGCTGCTGCTCGATGAGGTCATGGCCGGCCTGCGGCCCTCCGAGGTCGACGAGGTGGTCGAGATGATCAGAAAAATCCGGGACAGCGGCGTGACCATCCTCCTTATTGAACATATCATGCGGGCCATCATGGCCCTGTCCGACCGGATCGTGGTCATCCAGTTCGGTAAAAAGATCTCCGAAGGCACTCCGGAGCAGGTCGCCAACGACCC
>JANOIV010000004.1:0-9560 GCA_031407875.1 Desulfobulbaceae bacterium
ATCCCGTCGTTTGGCAAGAGAGGTCTCCCGATCGGCATTGAAAAAGAACAGGGCGTCCTCAAGCCTGGCCCGCAGGACACGCTGATGGCCCTTTCTACTGATGGCCGGATCATTGACCCGGGTATTGTTCACTGCCACAAAACTGGGCTGTAAGACCCCTTGCTGATCCACCACCGGAAAATATTTTTGGTGCTCGCGCATTGAGGTAATCAGCACCTCTGCCGGCAATTGCAGAAAATTTACGTCGAAACTGCCGCAGATGCCACAGGGAAACTCAACCAGATTGGTCACGGTATCGACAAGCTCTTCGTCAATCGCCACCCGGCAACCGGTATTTGCCAAGGAGAGTCGCACTGCCTGCTCGATCTCGAACAATACAGCCTGGCGCCGTTTTGCCGAATCAACCACAACAAAATGCTCAGCCAACTGCCTCTCATAGGTTGCAGCACTCTCAATGGCAAAATCATGCTGAGCCATGAATCGATGGCCCCGGCTTAGAGCTGAAGAGACGATTCCTTCATGCTCCAGGGAAATCACCTCGTTGCCGTAGAGCGCGATGAGCCACTGAATGGGTCTGGCAAAGGGATGTATATTACTGCCCCAACGCATGGATTTGGCAAACGTCATCTCAAGAATGAGCTGGTGCAGAAATTCAGGAAGCAACTCAATGGTCGGCCTTCCTGCAACTTCCCGGACAAGCATGAGGTACTCCCCTTTCGGGGTTTCTACCACCTGGAGATCGGCAACCTCAACGCCTTTCGAACGGGCGAATCCTTCTGCGGCTCTGGTCGGCTTAAAATCGGCGCCAAAGGCCGCCATTTTCGAAGGCCCCAGGAGTTCCTCCCGGCAATTTTTCTGGGTTTGGCCAAGATCATGAACAATGAGGGCCAGCCGTCTCGGGGTACCCTTGCAGACCACATCACCATGGTTGAGATTCAGAGCCGCCGCTTTTTTTATAAAATTTTCCCGCAACTGCGCCAAGGCCGGTTGCAGAAAACCGGCGGGCAATTCCTCTGTGCCAATTTCAAAAAGTAGATCGCGCATAGAAAGTAGTCGGTAGGTTGAGAGTATTATTTCAGTAGAGGTTGTTCCCTGCAGCTACACAGTACACTCCAGGGTAGCAAAGGTGGAATACTCATTTCCGAGATTCTCAATCCTCAGGGAAAACCATTTAACGCCGGCGAGCTGGGCAAGATTCTCGGCAATCCGACGGGTCAGGGTTTCAACAGAGAGCGCGTCCTGGCCGCAAGCGGCGAGGCAACCCTGTTCCGTTTCAATGGCCCCTTCAATGAGCAGAATGAGATCTTCAATCCAGACAAAGCTCTTGAGCCGCAGGATGACCTCCGCCTTGCCCCAATGTCCTCTGGAACGAGGTAATCCCTTGGACTCCTGTTTTGTCAGGGGCAGCGTGACCGGGACCTCCACCTTCAACTGGAGATCGGAATCTTGCTCCAGAGACCCGAGAAACGAACATCTGTAATGACAGACATTGAGGGACTCGGAAGTCCGCTCTTTCGAGAGGAAATATGAAAAACTTATCTCAAGGTGAGAGGCCTCGGCCTCCAGGCGTTCTTTCATCTTGACGAGGATTTGCTGAAAGCTCTTCAGATCGATGCCGCCGTGAAACTGGTTGAGGATCTCGACGAAGCGGCTCATATGCGTCCCTTTGAACCTGTGGGGCAGGTTCACATACATATTGACCGAGGCAATGGTGTTCTGGCGTCTTTTTGCTTTATCGAGGACCGTTACCGGATAGGTGATCGTCTTGACACCTACTTTTTTGATGTTGATCCGCCGATGATCGAGTTGATTTTGGATATCCTTCATCAATGGACTCTCAATGTGAAATTGTCTTCGGTCACATCAGGATTGCCACACGGTCGATATCCGATGCAGGAAATTCCGGGACTAGGTCCCACCTCTCAAGCACCGATAAATTTCCTGATAGCCTTGAGCAGATCGTCGATATCGGCGGATTTCACTATATACTCATCAGAGGCCCAGGCCCCCAGATCTTGTTTATATTCGTGATAAGCACTGCTGAGGATTATGGGCACAGCGGCATTCTGCATCTTCATCTGGCGCAACACTTCAATGCCGTTCATGCCAGGCATCTGAATATCGAGAATAACCAGATCCGGACAATCTTCCTTGAACTTTTTCAATCCCTCTTCACCGTTCAAAGCAGATATCACCTTGTAACCGTTGTCCTCAAGCTCCTCATGATAGAGGAGTTGGATACTCTCGTCGTCATCAACCAGCAATATTTTTTTCACACAATTCTCCTTTCAGTCGATTTTCTAGAGATTCACGCAAATATGCGGCTGCCTCCTCAGGCGGAATAGGATTGATGTAAAACCCTGATCCCCATTCAAATCCCGCGATCGATGTCAATTTTGGCGCGATTTCGAAATGCCAGTGATAGTGCTCGACGCCTCCTGACCGCAGGGGCTGGGTGTGCAGAACAAAATTATAGGGCACATCAGGTATACAGGCATCAAGCCGTTTCAAGGTCTCGAAGAAGAGGTCTGAAAGGGCATGAAGGTGATAATCATCCTGCTTGCAGTAGGCCGATGAATGATGTTTCGGCAGAACCCACATTTCAAAGGGAGACCGCGGGGCAAAGGGCGTGATGGTGATGAAATGCTCGTTCTGGCAGACAACCCTGACGTTCTGCTGCATCTCCTGCCGGATGATATCACAGAAGACACATCTTTCTTTATACTGGAAATACGACAGCGCCCCGGCCAGTTCGGAGACGATCATTCGGGGCAGAATGGGCAGGGCGATCAGTTGCGAGTGCGAATGTTCGAGAGAGGCCCCGGCCGCCCGACCATAGTTCTTGAACACCATGACATAGCGAAATCTCGGGTCTCTCTCCAGATCCAAAATCCGTTCCTTGAAGGCCTTGAACACGTAAAACATGTTCTCAGGCGACAACCGGGTGAGGCTTTCATCGTGATTCGGGCTCTCGATGATAACCTCATGGGCCCCGATCCCGTTCATCCGGTCATAGAGCCCCTCACCCTCCTTCCCCAGTTCACCTTCAATAACCAGGGCCGGATATTTATTGGGCACGACTCGTACCTGCCAGCCGGGGGTATCCCGCTGCTGATTGGAGCCTATTCTGTATGCCAGAACCTCCGGCGGAGTGGTATTTTCATTACCGGGACACAACGGACAGAATCCACCCAGAGACTGGGGCGCTTCCACAGCAAAGTCCGTCGGTCTCTTTCTCCGTTCTTTGGAGATGATGATCCACCGACCAAGGACAGGATCCTTTCGCAATTCAGGCATGGCTCATCCTTGTCCCTGGGCCTTCTCCTTGGTCTCTTGGAGGGTCTTGCAATCAATACACAGTGTCGTCACCGGACGGGCCTCAAGGCGTTTAGTACCAATCTCCTCGCCACAACTGTCACACATACCGAACTTTTCATCATCGATTCGTTCAAGGGCCTCTTCGATCTTTGTCAGAAGTCTGCGTTCTCTGTCACGGATACGCAATTCAAAACTTCTTCCGGATTCTACGGTGGCCCGATCATTCGGATCAGGTATATTGGTGGTCTGATCGGTCATCTCCGACAACGTTTTCCCCGCTTCATTGTGGATCTCATCCCGCTTCTGCAAGAGTTGAACCCTGAATCTCTCCAGTTGCTCCTTATCCATCAACTATCTCCTTAATTGCACGAAATAATGAAGTTGAAATGTATCCGATCTTACTCTTCTTCACCGGATAAATGTCCCACTTTTCCCGCCTGTTTTCTTCAACAGACAGATATCGCCGATGACCATGGTTTTATCAACAGCTTTGCACATATCATAAATGGTCAGGGCAGCCACGGATACCGCAGTCAGGGCCTCCATTTCGACCCCCGTCTTGCCGCATATTCCGACTGTTGCCTTGATATTTATTAGACTCTGCTCATTTTGGAAAGCAAAGTCAACATTGACACTGGTTATGAGCAAGGGATGGGTCAAGGGGATCAGTTCGTGGACCTTCTTGGCCGCGAGGATCCCGGCAACCCGGGCAATCCCCAGCACATCACCCTTGGCCACCTGGCCGGACTTCACTAAGGAAAACGCCTCGGGGCTCATGCTGATATTGCCTGAGGCCTCGGCAATTCGGGTAGTTTCAGCCTTTGCACTCACATCAACCATGCGCGCATTGCCCTGGGAATCGAAATGGCTGAAGCCGGGATTCTCTTGATCCGTCATATTCCTGCTCTCTTGTGTTATTTTCCCAGGACCTCGTTGAAGAGCCTGGTAAAAAACCCCTCCTGCTCGACATGTTGCCCGTGTTTTTGGCACAGACTGTCGAAATTGTGCAATACCTGTTTCTGTTCCTCGCAGAGATTCGTCGGAGTCTGGACCTGCAACTCGACGATCATGTCCCCTTTACCATGGCCCCGCAGACTGGGCACACCTTCCTTGCGCAGGGTGAAAACAGCACCGGATTGACTGCCGGCCGGGATATCCAGGTTCTTTTTGCCATGGACGGTTGGCACCTCGACTGTTGCCCCCAGGGCCGCCTTGACCATGGACACCGGCAGTCGACAATAGATGATGTCTCCGTCACGCTTGAAGAAATCGTGTTCCTGGACATGCATGATGACATAGAGATCACCGGTATGTCCGCCCCGTCTGCCCCCCTCGCCTTCTCCCCGCAGGCGCATCCTCGCCCCGGTATCGACTCCGGCGGGTATCTTGATGATCACCTTTTTGGTCTGCTCGACGAGACCAAGCCCATTGCAGTCACTGCAGGGGTCGGTGACAATCTGCCCTTCACCGCGACACTTTGGGCAGGTGGTACTGACCTGGAAAAAACCCTGGGAGCGAATTACCTGACCACGGCCATTACAGGTCGGACAGGTTTTCTTCTGATGCCCGGGACGGCAGCCGGTTCCCTCACAGGTCCAGCAGGTATCACGACGAATCAGCTCAACTTCTTTTGAGGCCCCATGTATCGCCTCCATAAATGTAACGGAGAGATCGTAGCGCAGATCATTACCTTGAATGGGGCCATCACGGCGGGTCTGTCCACGGCCTCCGCTGAAACCGAAGAGATCACCGAAAATGTCGCCGAAATTCGAAAAAACATCCTCAAAGTTGCCGGGCCCCCGGTAACCGCTGTTTTTCAGGCCGTCATGGCCATAGGTATCATAAATCTGACGTTTTTTTTCGTCACTGAGGACTTCATACGCCTCTGTGCATTCCTTGAACTTGGCCTCGGCTTTTTTATCATCCGGATTCCGATCCGGATGATATTTCATTGCCAACTTGCGGTAGGCCTTCTTGATCTCACCTGCACTGGCAGTGCGGCTTATAGAAAGTATTTCGTAATAATCGGTGCTCATAGTGTCTTAAGAAACCTGAATTCTAGTCAACAAGAGCGGTAGTATTTTTTTCCTGTTCGTCAACCGCTGCACGTTTTTCCTTGGGCGATGCATCCGGCAAGGATTCAATGTTGGCAAACGTCACCTTTTCGGCCGCAATCTCGCGTAAGGTCATGACGATCTCTTTATTTTTGCCCTCAACCAGAAAAGGCTCCCCCTGACGGTGTTGTTTGATCCGTTTGACCGCCAGATGAATCAGGTTGAACCGATTATCATCACCAATTTTTGCCAAACAGTCTTCTACTGTAATTCTCGCCATAGTGTAACCTCGATAATATATGAGTGAACGTAATTTAATTCCTGCCCGACATATTTAAAGCAACGGAAAGGAATCGTTCACTTTTTCAAAAAAGGATTATGCAGGAGGAGCGTTTCGTTGCGGTCGGGTCCGACCGACACGATTGCCGCCTCGACTCCGGTAAAATCCTCTATACGCCTGATATAGTCCCTTGCCTCCTGGGGGAGGTCTTCAAACTGGCGGATCCCGGAGATATCTTTCTGCCATCCGGCCATCTCTTCATAGACGGGGGTCACTGCCCCGGCCTGCCTGATGTTCGAAGGCATGGATGAGATTTTTTTGCCATCCAGGGCGTAGAACTTGGCCATTTTCAATACGGGCTGGCCGCTCAGGACATCGAGTTTGGTCAAAGCCAGACCAGTCAGGCCATTGAGACGCACGGCATCCGCCGCCACCACGCCGTCAAGCCAACCGCATCGTCGTTTTCGTCCTGTCGTTGCGCCGAATTCATGGCCCTTGCTCTGCAACTGCTCGCCTATCTCATCCGTTAATTCTGTTGGAAACGGCCCCTCACCGACCCTTGTCGTATACGCCTTCATGATACCGATGACCGAATCAATATAGACCGGGCCAAAACCTGTGCCGTTGCAGGCGTTTCCGGCGATGGTGTTCGACGAGGTGACAAAGGGATAGGTCCCGTGATCGATATCAAGTTGGGTGCCCTGCGCCCCTTCAAAAAGGATATTCTTGCCCGCCTTTCGGGCCGTATCCAGTTCAATGGAGACGTTGCCGATAAAGGGAATAAGCTTTTCGGCATAGCCTTGAAATTCGCGGTAGATCTCCTCAAACTTCACCGGAGACCCCTTGTAGCGCTGGGTAATGGTAAAATTCTTTTCTTCGACAGCGGCCTGTAATTTTTCTCTGAACATTTCGTCATCAAGGAGATCACCGACCTTTATGCCCATACGTCCGACTTTATCCATATAGCAGGGTCCGATGCCCCTGCCGGTCGTGCCGATTTTTTTGGTCAGCGACCTCTCTTTGGCCTGATCAAGGCGGGCATGATAGGGCATGATGAGATGGGCATTTTCGCTGATCATCAGGCGCTCCGGAGAGAGAGAGAGCCCCTTTTCCTTGAGACCGGCGATTTCCTTAAGAAGGACAGCCGGATCGACAATAACTCCATTGCCGATCATGCAAATTTTGTCCTCATAGAGTACCCCTGAGGGGATGAGATGAAAAATAAATTGCCGCCCATCCACCACCAGCGTATGGCCTGCGTTATTTCCTCCCTGAAAACGGACAATATAGTCGGCATACCTCGTTAGCAGGTCGACAATCTTCCCCTTCCCTTCATCTCCCCATTGCGTACCTACCACAACCACGCTGGCCATCAATATTCTCCCCAAACACTTTATATTTTAACAGAATACATCAGAACACATCTTCTTCAGAAGAGATCAATCCACGTGAGACAAACCCGCTAATATAGTCAAATCATCCAATAAAGTCAATCTTTGAAACAGCCCTTGCCCTATTGATGCAACTAGCTGATTTTCATCATTTTATTTGCATGATGCCGACTCTCATTCACTACCTACCCTTGTCGGCCTCCAGCCTCTTGCATTGACACAAACCGGCAAATGCCGTACATTTGCCGGATCAGAAAGGGTGGCATTGCCTACATGGCTGAGCTATGTAGGTATATGAAATTCCAGAAAGGCGATATCCATCCCACCTGATCTGTGTTGCTTTTAACCTGGGTCGCCTTTACTGTTTCACCGATTTTTTCGTCTTCTTGGCCCTTCAAGCAGACATTGGCACAAAGAGGTTTTGTTTATGTTCGGCATCGGTCTGCCTGAAATGATCCTCATACTGGCCCTGGCGCTGATTGTTGTCGGCCCGGACAAATTGCCGGATCTTGCCCGTTCTCTGGCCAAAGGTATTCTTGAACTCAAGAAAACAGCGGAAGGCCTGAAGGCAAGTTTTACCGAGGAAGGCAATCCACTCAACGACATCCGACCGGAACTGGAGGATGCCGCCAAGTCACTGAAGGTCAATCTGCTCGACTCACCCAGCCCCGACTGGAAACGGGACACCTCTTCTACCGGTGTCAATCCAGGTGTTCAGGCACCATCGACTAGCGCAATAAAGGATGTCGACGCAGAATTCACGGCCGTGCCACCGCCGGTTCCTGCCCTTGCTATAGAGACAGAGGAGGCAACTGCACCGATGCAGGCTGAAACAGTCCCGAAAGCGCCGGAGATGAGCCAAGCCGACACGGACCATGGCCATTAATAATCTCCAATCCACCCTGCCGGTTATTGAGAGAAGTCTGGCGGTCTTCAGACCTCACCATCGCGAATTACGCAGAAGGATGATCAAGATCTTTCTTTCCATCGGCATCTTCACGGCAATAGCCTATGCCTTCTCCGAGCAGATTACCGGCGTCTTCATCACCCCACTCAAAA
Organism: Desulfobulbaceae bacterium; assembly: GCA_031407875.1. Classification (GTDB taxonomy): domain Bacteria; phylum Desulfobacterota; class Desulfobulbia; order Desulfobulbales; family Desulfocapsaceae; genus Desulfoprunum. Next base: position 8,103 of record JANOIV010000004.1, read on the forward strand.
ACGCCAGCCCCCTCGTTCACAAACTTGTCTACACCAATCTTCCGGAGGCCTTTCTCTCCTATATCAAGCTGGCCTTCATGGTCGGATTGGCCGCCAGTTTCCCGGTGATACTCTACCAGGCCTGGGTCTTTATTTCGCCGGGATTACGCAAAGATGAAAAAAAGCTAGCCGTGACCGTGGTATTCTGGGCGACCCTCTTATTTGTCGGCGGCGCGTCCTTTGCCTTCTTCGGGGTCCTGCCGAGAATGCTCATCTATTTCATGAGCTATGCTAATCCCAACCTTGAGCCGCTCCCCAAACTTGGTCTGTATCTCACCTTCATCATCCGAACGATGATGACATTCGGTCTCTCGTTTGAAATCCCTTTCTTGATGGTTATGGCCGGCAAGGCCGGCTTCGTCCAGGCCGTCTATTTCAGAAAAAAAAGAATTTACTTCTACGCCGTTATTGTCTTTCTCGCCTTCATGCTGACAGCCGGGGATTTTATGGCGACGGCCCTTCTGGCCATCCCTCTCTTTGCCCTCTATGAAGCCGGCATCTTCCTGACCACCTTGTTTTCCGGCAAAAAAGCCCCGGCTGCAAAGGCGTAGGAAATCAGCCAATCTCCTGCTTCAAAAGGCAGCACGATATCCTGTGCGTCGGGCGGCCCTCCCCGTCATAGTCAAGGGTGTCGGGTTGCAGGAGTTTATTCATCACGCATCCTTCCGCAATATCCAACTGAAAAAACCGATCCTCCAACAGACCCTCGTTTTTCAGGAGCCTATCCTCTTCGATGCGATAGGCATTGATCGGATAATCCTCACACAGGGGACACTGATAGACCCGGCCATTGGGAAAGATGAAATAGTTCTCAGCCACCCTGCCGGCACACTCGAATTTCTCATTACAGCCCAGAAAGACCTTGGGATATGTGACATGAATACCCTTCTCTGCCGCCATCCTCGCTACGGCAGGCACGACTGCCAGCCACTGCTCCCTGCTGACCTGGAGGGCCTCGCCTCCGGCCTCCACGATGGCCGATCTGCCGCGCAGGCCGATAACCTGAATAAAGAACTTCTGTACCCCCAGTTCTGCCAAAAGTGGCACCATCCTCTCCAGTTGCTCAATATTGCGGCTGCTCACCGTATAGATGACACTGACGCGAAATCCCCTTGCCACTGCCTCTTTCAGGTTTTTCACACAGGTTGCAAAGACACCGGTGCCCCGCAATGGGTCATTCACCGCGCTATCGGGACCATCGAGACTAAAGCTCAGGTAATCAAGAAATTCCGGTGAAGTTCTTGCCAGAAAATCATGAAAAAGATAGCCGTTTGTATCGACCGTCACGAAATAGCCCAGGGCCTTGGCCTTGGCAATCGCTGCGGGCAGGTCGGGATGCAGGGTCGGTTCCCCACCCAGGAAAATAACGTTGCTCTTTTTATCCGGCGAGGCAAACAATTCGAGCCATTTTTCGATCGT
>JANOIV010000021.1:0-34401 GCA_031407875.1 Desulfobulbaceae bacterium
GGTGATAAAGAGTTTGGTTATTTCGTAACGGCATAAGGAGCCGTAAACGAAATGGTGATAAAGAGTATGGTTATTTCGTAACGGCATAAGGAGCCGTAAACGAAATGGTGATAAAGAGTATGGTTATTTCGTAACGGCTCCTAAAAAATCAGAGAAGGAGAAGAAAATGCGTGTTGCAATTCCCACCCAGAATCCCGGCGGACTTGAGGCGGAGAGATCCGATCATTTCGGCCACTGTGAAATCTTTACCGTGGTCAATTTAGATGAAACCAATACCATCACCGGTGTTGAGGCGGTAGCCAACGGATCACATGAGGCGGGTGGCTGTATGGTCCCTGTGCAGATTCTGCACGACGCCAAGGTGGATGCCATTGTCGTAGGGGGCATGGGCGCCCGTCCGATGCGCGGATTTGCCGAGGTCGGCATCAAGGTCTACTTTGCCAACCAGGAGACCCTTCCCACCGTCAGCGCCGTTATCGCCAATCTCATTGCCAACCAGCTGCCGGTCATGCATGCCGATCAGGTTTGTCAGGGCTCAGGTGACTGTCATCACTGATACTCTCATTGCTTTTTTGCAGCATCGGCAGTATAAAAGATGATCATTTCATCATGGCAGGTTTTCTTTCGGGAAACCTGCCGCAATTTTCATCGTGTGTACGCCTATGTCGCCGAGACCAAAAAAAATCCGACACTGTCAGGGGAAATTCTGTGGCCGGGCATTCAAACCCACCGGCACACCCCTCCCGGAACTTGAGCAGATACAACTGTATCGGGACGAGCTTGAGGCCTTACGCTTGTGTGACAGCGAAGGGCTGACCCAGGAAGAGGCCGGCCTGAAGATGGGGGTTTCACGGGGCACCATTCAGCGCATCATCACTCTGGCCAGGAAAAAGACGGCCACAGCCCTCACTGAAGGCTGTGCCCTGATCTTTGTGGATGAAGAGGAAGGAGAGTGAAAAGACAGTATTTGTCTCTCAGCCGAATCTTTTGCGTAACTGCTCAGCCGCTGCAACGATGCTGCAGAGCTTTCTAAAAGCGACATCCTCAACGTTGACGGAGCGACTGGCGAAACAGCCAAAGCCGCAGTCGGTATTAAGAAAAAGCTGTTCCGGTCGATAAAAATCAAGCGCCTTTACGGCCTTCTCCATTATTTTCTCAGGTGTCTCCACCGTATCCGTCCTCGGATTGACCACCCCCAGTCCCAGTTCCCGATCTGCCAGCACTGAACCTACCACCTCAATATCACCGGCTCTCGGGGTGGCGTATTCCAAAACAAACTGATCGATCTTCATAGGTTGCAGGGCGGGGATGAGTTTGGCGTAATCACCCTGCAGGAGCACTTCCTCGTGCTTGCTCCAGTTGCCTCGGCAGATATGCACACCTATTCGGACACCCTCGATACCTGCGGTGATCCGGTTGATCAGCTCCGCTGCGAATTCCAGCTCCTTGCCCGCGTCACGGCGGGTAGCCAAGGTGGCTCACATGAAGGTTCGCCGCTCGCAGTCCTCCGACATGACGATCTCGGTGAGTACCGGCTCGTCGAACTGGACAAAATCGCATCCGGCATCGCGCAGATCGATCAGTTCTTCCCGCAGGATCCTGACGATATCGTCCGCCAGTTCCATATGGTTGCGATAGACCTTGCTCGTCAGGGCCCCGACCCACATGGAGCGGGTGAGCAGATACGGGCCGGGCAGGGTGATCTTGACCGGTTTCTTGGAGAGGGAACGGAGGAATCTGAGGTCGTCGACCGCCAGAGTCTCCCGGCGCGACAACCTGCCGATGCAGGTGGGATTTTTCACGGCCGAGGCCGGCATGTCCATGGTCCGCAGCATCTCTTCAAATTCGGTCTTGTCTTCAACATAGTCAAGCATATCGGCCAGTGACATGAGCTGGGTGCCGGCAACCTTGTCGGTGATGAAGGCGTAGAAGCTCTCTCGCCGGTGCTCACCGTCGACGATGATATCGAGACCGGCCTTTTCCTGCAGGTGCACGGTTCTGCGAATCTCGGTATCGGCGACGCTGTCGAAATCCTTGCGGGACAGGGTATTCTTCTGAAAACCGCGCAGGGCTTTGAGCATTTCCCTGGAGCGGGGCCAGGAACCCACCTGGGTGGTCGTAAAGGTCTTTGTCATGTCTTTGTCATGATTATGCGGGAGTCAGAGTCAGACGATTGCCAGTCTGAGATCGAGGTTCATGCCTTTTTTGAGTGTGGCCACAAGAGGTGAGCGGTTGACTGTGTCGGCCCAGATTTTTTTAACCGCATCCTCATCCTCGAAGGTTGAAATGAAACATTTCACCTCGATTGTCTTAAAGGAGGGATCGCCTTCTTCCACACCCAGATGGGCCAGGATGTTGTGGAGACGGGCGCTGATGGAGATCTCAATGTCGTCGACCTCAAGGCCGGCCCGCGAGCAGTCACTGGCAAAACCGGTGGTGAGCGATCCGGCGACTGCACCGAGCAGATATTCGACCGCGCTCGGGTAACTGTCTTTTTCCTCAAAACTGGCTGGCTGGCCGATGTCAAATGAGAAATTTCTGGCATAAACCTTGGAGTGCTGATGACCGACTGATCGTGCCCTGGCCCGCCACTCAAAAGCCTTTGCCTCCTGCTTATCTCTGGCGAGTGCCTCGGTCTCTGCGGCAGCCTCCCGGGTTGCCCGCCGCCTGACGAAATAACGAACGAACCCCTCTGCCGCTCGGGAGCCAAGGTATTCATGACCCACCATCCGACACCAGGGTGGCAGCTCGTCCGCTACCGTCGGTTCTCTGCTGCGCATTTCCAGGATCCCATTTACCGGGGTTTGCAGCATGTTCTCCCGGATCAGGAGGATGAGGCCGGAGCCGCAGTCAAGGTCGCCACCATCAAAGATGGTGTCTGGTTGCAGGCCTGTCATATCAGAAGTCATCGGTCAGTCTCTATGAATGCAAGGGAAAAATCAGTAGGCCACGCAGGGTGAACCGTTGGCCAGCCACTCCACGAGGCTGGCGCCACCGGCGGGGATAGCCCCTTCGATGAGCATATCTTCGGTGATGCCGCGCTTTTTCATGCAGGGGGTGCACACATAGATCTTGCCCCCGGCCTTAAGGAATTTTTCAATGAGTTCCTTGAGCGAGGCAAAAGGTGCCCCTTCATTGACCTTGGCCATTTCTTCCTTGTGGGCGCACCAGACGCCGTCGGAACTGAGGAAGACCATGGTTTCTTTTTCGCTGCCCTGGGCGGCATTGGCCACGACGAAGCCGAGTGTTGCCTTGTCGCCATCGGTTTTACAGTGGGTGATTGTCACACAAAAGGTGTTTGCCATAAAGAGTACCTCCGCAGTAGGTTATTTGAGGGTTATGAGATAATAGGGATGCCTTTGGTCCACGAGCGTGTTGCGGGTCAGGCGGCACCAGGCCGGTAGTTCCATGGGCGCCCCCGGATCCCTGGAAATCACCAGAATCCGGTAACCGGAGGGTTGGGTTCGGAGGTAGAGGTACAGGTTGATGATCACCCTGCCGCAGGTCTCCTCGCCACCGTCAAATTCGTCGTCAAACTGCCAGTCGGGGATTTCGCTGTGCATTGCTGTTTCGATCCGTCCTTTTCGCCCGGCTATCATCAGCCCGGACCTGTGTTGTTGAAGCCATCAATCTACAGGAGGGTTTATGGTTAAACAAATTGGAAGATCTGATGGTTTGCGAGATAAAGATAGTTTGCTGCTATGGAAAGATCGCTTTGTAGCAGGCACGTCATGCTTGAGCTTGCCTCTACCGCTCTTTTTTTCTATAGTGAAGGGGCGGGGAGAGATGGGAGTTTTTCAATCCTGCCGCAAAAGGTATTTTAACCGGTTGAGAATATGAGAAATCTGGTGCTGGGCGCGCTGGTGGCCGTTGTGGGTCTCGGAATCCATCCCGACGCGTCTGCGGATGGATTAATGGGAAATGGCAAATCGAAGGGGAAGCGTATGAAATTTGCAGAGATCTATGAACCATCCGGGATTCTTCAATTGGCAGATGGACGTCTTCTCCTGATCGAAGATGAACGGACCAATCCTTTTTCTCTTTGCCACCTTGAGGAGAGGGGTGGACAACCTGCTGTCGGACTCCCGCAGCCCTGCACCTTTTCAGGAGCCGCAGATGACCTTGAGGGCTTGACCCCCGGCCCCAATGGCTGGGTCTATGCCATCACCTCCCATTCACCGGCAGGCTCGGGAAAAGCAAGTCGGGAGCGGGGAAAACTGCTGCGGTTCAGAGTCGGTCACGAAGAAAGGATTGAGGAATACCAGGAATATGGCGGCTTGCTCGCCGCTCTGCTGCCGGTCCTCAAGGCTCTGGACCCTGCCATTGCCACCATCAATATCGAGGGTCTGAGTTCTGATCGCGACAGGAAAAAACTGTTTATCGGTCTGCGGGAACCGGTAGTGTCCGGGGCATCTCTGATTCTGTCTCTGGAAAATCCCGAGGGTCTTTTGGGCCGGGGTGAGTCGCCCCGCATTACCCCGGAGGTCATACGTCTGCCTTTGCAGGGGGGAGGCATCCGGGCTATAGCCTATGTCGAGGGGTTGGATGGCTATCTGATTGCCAATGAGATAACCCGGGATGAGGGCAAGCCCATGGCCTGTCTGTGGCTATGGGATGGCATCGCCGGGCATGCGGCGCGGCGTCTGGATTTCCCGGGCAGCGGCAAGCTCAAAAATATCGAGGGAATCAGCCCGGTGATGGTGCAGGGCAGGCCACTGCTCCTACTGGTCTGCGATGATGGAAAACGTCAGGAGGGTGATGGGGCCCATTACCGCTTTGTCGAATACCATCAACTCATCGAAAGCGGGCCGGAAAAGTAAGGGCCGGTTGGTCGGCAACCAGGAATCAGATATTCTCGCGGGTCTTGTGGAACTCGAAATCCGGCCATTTTTCCATAAAAAATCTGAGCATCCAGTCGCTCTGGGCCAGATAGGTCAGGAAGCCTTCCGAATCATAGGCCAAGGCCATCTGGTTCTTGCGCTCAAAATCAGCCATTTTCTTCTTGTCCGGGCAGCGGACCCAGCGGGCGGCCTGATAGTCGACATTTTCATAGATAGCATCGACCCCGTACTCGTTCTTGAGCCGGGCCATGGTCACCTCAAATTGCAGGACACCGACTGCCCCCATGATATAGTCCGAGCCGATCATCGGTCGGAAGACCTGGATCGCGCCTTCTTCGGCCAACTGCACCAGGCCTTTCTGCAGCTGCTTCATCTTCAGGGGATTCTTTAAGAGGACACGGCGGAAGTGTTCCGGGGCGAAGTTGGGAATACCGGTGAATTTCAGTTCCTCCTTGAGGGAGAAGGTGTCGCCGATCTTGATGGTGCCGTGGTTGTGCAGGCCGATGATGTCGCCAGGCCAGGCCTCTTCGACATTGGCCCGTTCCTGGGCCATGAAGATCGTGGCGTTGGCCAGCGTGATATCCTTGCCCAGCCGATGATGCCGCACCTTCATGCCGCGGGTGAAGGTTCCGGAACAGATCCGGAAAAAGGCGATCCGGTCGCGGTGGGCCGGGTTCATATTGGCCTGGATCTTGAAAACAAAGCCCGAGAAGGCCTCTTCCTTGGGATCGACCATACGGCTGACGGCCGGCCGGGGGCCGGGCGGCGGGGCCATCTCGACAAAGGTGTCAAGCATCTCCCGGACGCCGAAATTATTGATGGCACTGCCGAAAAAAACCGGCGTCTGGCCGGCGTTCAGGTAGTGATCATATTCAAAGGGGTTGGCGGCCCCTTCGAGGAGTTCAATATCGGCCCGCAGTTCGTCCGCCTGGCGACCGAGAAATTTATCAAGTTGGGGATCGTTCAGATCCTTGATGGTGATGCCCGGTTGGGTTCGACTGTCCTGGCCGGCGGTGAAGAGATGGAGCTGCTGGTTATAGAAGTTGTAGACACCCTTGAAGGTCTTGCCCATACCAATGGGCCAGGAGAGGGGGGTGCATTCGATCTGCAGCTTCTCTTCGATCTCGGCCATGAGATCAAGGGGCGACAGGCCCTCGCGGTCGAGTTTGTTGATGAAGGTGATGATCGGCGTATTGCGCATGCGGCAGACCTCCATCAGCTTCTCGGTCTGGGCCTCGACGCCTTTGGCGCTGTCGATGACCATGATGGCCGAGTCGACGGCGGTCAGGACCCGGTAGGTATCCTCGGAGAAATCCTGATGACCGGGGGTGTCGAGGAGATTGACCTCGAAATCCCGGTAGGTGAATTTCATCACCGAGGTTGTCACCGAGATACCGCGTTCCTGTTCGATAGCCATCCAGTCGCTGGTGGCATGTCTCTCCACCTTGCGGGACTTCACCGCACCGGCCAGGTTGATGGCCCCGCCGAAGAGCAGGAGCTTTTCGGTAAGGGTGGTCTTGCCGGCATCGGGATGGCTGATGATGCCAAAGGTCCGACGTTTGGCGATTTCTGCTTCGAGTTGCTTGCTCATAATGAGATGGGGAAAAGATTGTACTTTGCTATATCGGTATGACGTATTATAAGAACAGGCTGAGAAAAAGACAGCACAATAGGCCCTTTTGGCCAGAATGCAAACAGAAAACAGACCATTTCTATGAATAATTCACGAACAGTCCTGGTAACAGGCGGATGCGGCTTTATCGGCGCAAATTTCATCCGTATGCTCTTAGGCGAGCGACCCGAATGGCGGCTGATCAACCTCGATAAACTGACCTATGCCGGTAACCTGCAGAACCTGCAGGGAATAACTGAAGGCGCGCGGTATCGTTTTGTCAGAGAGGATATCTGTGATGCACAGGCGGTCGACCGCCTGTTTGCCGAAGAACATATCGATACGGTCGTCCATTTTGCCGCCGAGTCGCATGTGGATCGGTCCATCACCGGTCCTGCCGCTTTTATAGAGACCAACATCGTCGGCACCTTCACCCTGCTTGAGGCCGCCCGCAAGAGCTGGCTCGGGGGTGAGCGGCACGGCTGTGAACCGCGCTTCCTCCACATCAGCACCGACGAGGTCTACGGTTCTCTCGGGGCTGAGGGGCTTTTCACCGAGAGCACGGCCTTCGATCCCCGCTCGCCCTATTCGGCCTCCAAGGCCTCTTCCGATCACCTAGTCAGTGCCTATTTCCACACCTACGGGCTGCCGACCCTGAGCACCAATTGCTCGAACAACTATGGGCCCTACCAGTTTCCGGAAAAACTCATTCCCCTGGTCTTCCATAACAGCATGCGGGGAAAACCTCTGCCGGTCTACGGCGACGGCAGGAATATCCGTGATTGGCTCTATGTCGGTGATCATTGCGAGGCAGTGCTTGAGGTGCTCGAAAAAGGTGCTCTAGGTCGGAGTTACAATATCGGCGGCAACAACGAAAAGCCAAATATCGAGGTGGTGACCCTCATCTGCGATATCCTTGACCGCAAACTCGGCCTGCCGGCATCGGGCGAGCCCCGCCGCTCCCTCATCACCTTTGTCAAGGACCGGCTCGGCCATGACCGGCGCTATGCCATCGACCCCACCCGCATCAGGGAAGAGATCGGCTGGCAGCCGAAGGTGACCTTCGAGCAGGGTATAGAGAGGACCATCGACTGGTACCTGGCCAATCAGGACTGGGTGGCGTCGGTAGTTGATGGATCCTACCAGGAATATTATACGAAAATGTACGGCTGAGAGGTCGACGCAAAAGATACTTTTCTCCCGAAATAACAGAGAAAAAACCGCAGTGAGGATGGACGATGCAGGTGACAGCTACGGCAATTCCAGAGGTCTTGCTCATCGAACCCAAGGTGTTCGGTGATGAGCGGGGCTTCTTTTTTGAGAGTTTTAATCAGCTGGTCTGGCAGGAAAAGACCGGGATCACCAGGAATTTCGTCCAGGATAATCACTCCCGCTCCTGTCGTGACGTACTGCGCGGGCTGCATTATCAGATCCGCCAGTCCCAGGGCAAACTGGTGCGGGTGGTAGTCGGTGAGGTCTTCGATGTGGCGGTGGACCTGCGTCGCACATCACCGACCTTTGGGCGATGGGTCGGTGAGATCCTCAGCGCCGAGAACAAGAAACAGCTCTGGGTGCCGGAAGGGTTCGGCCACGGTTTTCTGGTGCTCTCCGACCATGCCGAGTTTCTCTACCGGACCACCGAATACTACGCCCCCGCGCACGAACGCTGCATAATCTGGAATGACCCCGATATCGGCATTGATTGGCCGCTCTCTCTGCCGCCTATTCTTTCCGGCAAAGATGCCCAGGGGTTCCCCTTTTGTCAGGCTGATGTGTTCGAGGATATAGCTGTCTTCTGACCTGAGGGCTTGCTCTGGCGCTGCAGGCAATAAAAACTGGACCGGGATACCGGGCCAATGATATATTTTATTGGAATGTCTGCAAGAAATGCTGCCACCTCTCGTTGATGGCGCAGATCGTGTGTGGAATAGCCCTTTCCGGCAGTACTTTTTTCATAGCTATTCCGCCCCCGATTTCGACGAATAATCGAAATCGAAATCGCTCACTGCAACGAGAAGACGGCGGAGGGGAAAAGCTAGAGCGTTCGGAAAAAATTCCAAGCGAAAATTCCAAGCAAGATGCAAATGCCGGAAACAGCAAAAATTCGATACCGATAGCGATGGCGATTTCGATACCGATGAATCCTATGCCAACGAACTGAATAGTAACCTTTTTTCATAACTCTCAACAAGAGGATCAGTATGCGTATTCTATTTTTCTACCTTGTTGCCGTGTCCCTCATACTCACGGGTTGTGAGGCCTCGTTCAATCTCAGCGATCCGGCAATGAGCACGGCCGTTGATCTCACTACCAAGGCCCCACTGGAAAAGGCGACCATTTTCCCGGCTGATGTCAAGACGCTGTATGCCACCGTCCAGCTCAAGGGCGCACCCGCCGATACCGCAGTGAAGGCGATCTTCTATTATCTGGAAGGCAAAAAACAGCAGGTTGCGGAAGATTCAGTTACGGCAGAAGGCGGCAGATATCTCAGTTTCGCCATGAATCCGCCGGAGAGCGGGTGGCCTGTAGGTCGATACGAGGTGGAGTTTCTCATCAATAATGAAGTAAAGGAAAAGACCGGGTTCTCCCTGGTACCGGCCAGTGGCGTCCCGGTCTCCCGGGAGTTTCCGAATACCCGGAACCAGCAGGCGGCCGCGCCAGTTTCCCCTCAGTCTGCTCCCGGGACGGTCGAGACTCCAGCCTCCCAGGCCCCGAATACGGCAGCCGTCCCTCAGCCCCCGAGTGTGACGCCGACTCCTCAGGCCCAGACCACTCAACCCTCCGCCGCTCTGCAGCCAGGCGTTGCCTACAAGACCTTCCGGGACAAACAGTTCGGGTTTTCCTTTGAACTGCCTGAGAACTGGTCCTTTCAGACCATTGGCGCCAACAACGATTATCTTTTTAGCGGCCCTGCCGGGAGTCCTGAGGCCGAGATCAGCGTTATCGTGCAAATCGTCGATACGCAAAAAGGTGTTGTCACCAGCCTCAAGGATCAGATGGGTGCCCTGCTTAATCAGTTTTCCCAAATGACCGGAGCCAAGATCGCGACAAAGAGTCAGATTCAGGTTGCAGGGCAAACCGCACCTTTCTTTCTGGTGACCTATCCTGCAGACAATACCCAGAAACAGAAAGTGACATTCGGTCACACCCAGCTTGGGCTTGACCACCCGCCCTATCTGCTCCTCGTCAGCTACTCGGCACCGAGAGAGATCTATCAGCAGAATGTCTCAACGTTTCAACATATGATGGATACGCTGAAAGTGGCATCTCCCGCCAAATAGAGGGGGGCTGAGAAGACAGTTATTGTCCGAATTCTTCAGAGATCTCAGGGGGGCCGTCAACCGGTTTGCTGCTCATGCCGGGTTGGGCAAGTTCATCGGAAATCTCCGGAGGCTGAGCTGATTGCGGCCCAGCCAGTTCTTCCTCAGGCTGAGCTGGTTCAGGGGTGCTTCCTCCGGTCATTTTCCTGTCACCGAGATGCTGGTCGCCCAGATAACGGGAGACGACCCAGCCGATCCCTCCCTGTTTCGTTTCAATCTCCGACCAATAACCGCTGGTGCGTCGCACTGCAACCGTCTCACCCTGGTAGAGCAAGGCGAAGACCTGACAGGTTTTTTCCGGACAACGTCGCATGTTGAGGGTTTCCGTCTGGACAACGAAATAGGTTCTGGCTGGCGGCGCAAAGACCACACCGGGTTGCCGTGACCGCCCAGCGCACCCTGCTTCGAGAGCTATCAGGCAGCAGAGGAGGAGGAAGGCAAGGGGCCGTCTGCATGTCTTCGATAGGGGACCCATTTTATAGCCCTCCTGCCAGCCAGTCGGCCCGCTGACTGACCTTCTGGGCATCCGGGGCATTGGGCGCCAGGCTGCAGTATCTGCGGTAGGCGTCGACTGCCCGTCTCTTCTCGCCATTCTGCTCCAGGAGGATGCCATAGTTCTTGTAGGTGAGGGAGTAACCGGGATCACTCTGTATTGCCGAGGTGTAGGCCCTTGTTGCCTCTTCTATCCTGCCGAGCTTGCGCATGACGAGTCCGAGGTTGTTCAGACTGAGAACATTGCCGGGTTGTTTCACCAGGGCCTTTTCCAGGGCGATGCGTGCTTCTTCATATTTGCCTTGTCGGGCCAGTTCGGTACCCTGGGCCAGGAGGTCGGCGGCCGGCAGGTCGGTCTGTTGCCCTCTTGTCGCCTGCGGTCCTTGAGGCGTCATGCTGTCGCCTTGGGCGGCTGCGCTGGCCGCTGTACCTGAAGCTGGCTGGCCAAAGGCGGAATCAGGATCCGGAGCAGAGATCTGGGCCGGAGGCTGCTGTGGTGGCAGGGTAACAGCTGGGGCTGTGGGCGTCTGTTCCGGGGCCGGTACAGTCTTCGCTGGTGTCGATGCGGCCGGTACCTGATCGGTCTCCGGGGGCAGGGCAAAGGGGGAAGGCTCTGTTGCCCGAAGCCAAGGGGCTGTGAGCAGACAGACGCAGAGGGAAAGAGAGATTCCCGCTATTTTCAGATTCATTGTTTCTATACTCCTTCTCTGTTTGAGATTGTCATAAGCCGTATTACAAGAGTTGCAAGAGTCTCGGATCATGCACGTCTCGCTGAACTGACCTGAATGAGGGGCGGAAACATTGTGCTTGTCCCGTGTCTCCGGCATATTGTAATGCTCGGTTGGCCAATTTTCACCACCAATCGAATAATTCTCTTTTTTAATCAAGATGGAAACGAGATGGCAGGCGAGCAGCAACATGACAGTGCGAGAGTACGGAGAGGGGCCGCACAGCACAGCAGACGAAGTTAACGCTTGATGTGGAAATGGAATTAGTTACGTTTTCGCTGGCTCGATTTCTCCAGTTTCTGGCGTTTCTTGCGCCGTGCCAGAGGGGATGTGGCAATGCGCTGCTCGGCCAGATCAATGAGAATCTCCTGGACCGTGCGGCGGTCTTCCCCCTTGCCGGGCTGACGTTGCACATAGCTGCCATCGCTCTGCATCTCCCAGACACTGCGCTTGTTGCGGGTCTGCACATCGAGAATTTCCCGGAGAGTGGCCTGGAGGTCTTTTCCTTCCACCGGTACCACCACTTCGACCCGTTCCTCTAGGTTGCGTTTCATCAGATCTGCGGAACCGATGAAGTATTCGTGGGTCCCGCCATTTTTGAAATAGTAGATGCGGCTGTGCTCAAGGAAGCGACCGACCACCGAGATGACTGAGATGTTCTCCGACAGCCCGGGGATGCCGGGGCGCAGGCGGCAGCTGTCGCGGACGATGAGGTCGACGTGCACCCCGGCCTGGGAGGCGCGATACAGGGCCTCGGTGATCTGTTTGTCCTCCAGGGCATTGGTCTTGAATTGGATGAGCCCGGAGGTTGTCTTGCTGTGCAGACTGACCTCCCTGTCAATTTTGTTCAGCAGGGCATTTTTGAGCATATTGGGAGAAGGCAGCAGTTTCTGATATTTACGGACCGGGGCATAGCCTGTTGTCAGATAATTGAAGAACTCGGTGAGGTCTTCACAGATGACCGGATCATTGGTCAAAAGGCCAATGTCGCTGTACTGCCTGGCCGTCCCGGCATGATAGTTGCCCGTGCCGATGTGGGCATAGCGCTGCAGGCCGTTGTAATCCCGGCGCACGACAAACAGGACCTTGCTGTGGGTCTTGAGCCCGACGACACCGTAGGTGACATGGATGCCGGCCTCTTCCATGGCCTCGGCCCACCTGATATTGGCCCACTCGTCAAAACGGGCCATCAGCTCGACCACCACCGCCACCTGCTTACCGTTCTGGGCCGCATCGATGAGGTATTCGATGATCCGTGAATCCGAGCTTGTCCTGTAGAGGGTCATTTTGATCACCAGGACCTTGGGATCAGTGCTCGCCTCTTTGAGGAAACGTTCGACGGAGGTCTCGAATGATTCATAGGGATGCTGGAGCAGGATCGATTTCTGGCCCCGGATGATATGAAAGATGTTGGGGTCTTCGGTGAGCAGTTTGGGGTGATCGCAGGGCTGGTGCGGTGGATAATGGAGATTGGGCCGATCAATTTTCCAGATCTCGAACAGATCTTTTTTGCCGATAATACCGGGAACCTCAATAACATCTTTCGCTTTGTCGATACCCAGCTCCGCGGCCAGCATGCCCCGGTGCTGCGGGGTCATGCATTTTCCAACCTCAAGCCGAACGATATCGGCGAATTTACGCTCGCGCAGGGCCGATTCGATCATAACCAGAAGGTCATTTGCCTGCTCGCCGGTACGTTCGGTGCTGGCATTGCGGGTCACCCGGAAGAGCTCACAGCTGTGGACGGTAAGGCCGGGAAAGATCATTTCCAGATTGTTGGCGATGAGATCTTCAAAGGTGATGTAGAGGTGTTTGCCACCGACCTTGATAAAGCGCGGAGCGCCGATACCCGTCGGGATTTTGAGTCTGTTGAGGAAGATCTGATTCCGGCCTTTCTCACTCGTTGCCACGAGCCAGTTGAGCGAGAGATTGGAGATGAAGGGGAAGGGATGGGCCGGGTCAATGCCCTGCGGGATGAGCAGCGGGTAAAGTTCTTTGCGGAAGTACTTGGTCATCTCCTCCTGCTGTTCTTTGCTCAGATCACCGAATTGGCAGATCTTGATGCCTTCCTCAATCAGGAGGCTACGCAGAATCTCCTCGAGTTCCTCTTGCTGATTGAGGATATCCTGGGCGATGGCATAGCAGGCTTCGAGCTGCTGCTTGGGCAGCATGCCATCGATTGAAGGTTTTTTCAGGCCGGCCCCGAGCTGCTGTTTGAGCCCGCCGATCCGTTTCATGAAAAACTCGTCGAGATTGGAGCCGACCACGGCCACAAAAAAGACCCGTTCCAGCAGAGGGGTCTGCGGATCCTGGCCCTCGTGCAGGACCCGGCGATTGAATTCCAGCCAGGTGAGTTCCCGGTTCAGATACCATTCCGGTTTATTGAGGTCAAACGGTTCCTGTATTTGCGGTAGATCAGTCATACGGAGAGTCTCCAGTCTTTCAGCGTCTGATCTCCTGCTGGACTGCGCGGGCAGGCTCTTGACGCTAAAGGGTTTTGTCAGATATTGCGAGATACCCAGGCCCTGTCTTCACCGTCGTCGAGTTTTTTGATCCTGATCTCAACGGGAAATGTCCTGCCGTCTTGGCCAAGGGCCTCCAGCTCCCGGGCCTCGGCCGGGATGGTTGCGGGCAGGTCCTGATCAGGAGCACAGAAATCCCAGCCGGGGAGCAAATCCGACAGCGGATGACCGAGCAGCTCTTCTTCCGACATGCCAAAGATCTCCAGACATTGATGGTTGACCTGGAGGACAGTATTGCCGGAGAAGATGATAATGCCCTCCCAGGTCGCCTCCGCCAGCTGTTGAAACTTCTTTTTGCTGATCAGGAGTTCTCTTCTGAGGTGTTTGGTTTCGATGGCGCGGGAGATGGTCTGCAACACCAGCTCCGGGTTACAGGGTTTATTCAGATAATCGTAGACCTTAAAACGCATGGCCTGAACTGCACTACCCACAGTTGCCTGACCGGTCAGGATGACGATCGCTGTATCGGGCTGGTGCAGGGCGACATATTCGGCAATTTCGATACCTTCAATGTCGGGGAGAGCCAGGTCGAGGAGGATGGCGTGGTATGATTTGTCTTGCAATCGGATAAAGGCATCCTTGCCGCTGGAGGCGAGATCTACAGTGTATCCGCTCTCTTCGAGAATACATTTGCTGCTCGAACAGAAATTGCGTTCATCGTCGACAACCAGTATTGATTCGCTCATGATGGTGTGTTTCTCTGATCTGATGCGACCACAGTGAAAGAATGTCTGTCAATAAGTGTTGAGGCTACGTTAAAAAAAAAAAGAAGTCAAATGAAATTAATAAGATCAAGCCTTAGAGAGAGTGGCAGAGGATCGGCAGAGGCAGGTCTTGCTACGTGGCCATTGTCGGCTATTTTAACAACATTTGTTTGAAATCAGATACATATATAAAGATATCCGGGAATTGTAAAGGAATGTTAATTTTTCGTTGCAAGGCTTAAAGTATGTTCCCTCACCCTCGTGGGAAGGGCAGGCGATCAAACCACCCAGTTCCATTACCAGTTTTCTGGCAATGGCCAGACCAAGTCCCAGATGGCCCTTTCCCTTGCCGGTGACTCCCGCGCTGAAAACCGTCTTGGCAAGCCGGGGAGAAATGCCCGGGCCGTTGTCTTCGATGGTGATACGGATGCTGTCAGTTCCAGTTTACCTGGAGCGCTGGAGATACTCGGTGCGTATCCATACCTTGCCGCCCGAGTCGAGGGCCTCGGCGGCGTTTTTCAGGAGATTGGCGAGAATCTGCCGCAGGGCTCCGGCGTTGCTCATGATGGCCAGGTTTCTGACCGTATCAATCCCGAGATAGATCACCGCCTGTTCGTGTTTCGGGGAGGTGTAGACATTATTCTCTCTGCTGATGAATTGATGGAAAAGGATTGCCATATCCGCGCATCTGTAGCAGAAAATATTGAAGAAATCCAAGGTATTTTTTTCAGATGAAATTCGGCACACTCCCCCTATTTTTTTCAAAATCGGCAAACAGGATCATGAACAACAATCCCCTTGCTGTTCCGAAGGCTTCAACGCCAAAGGAAAACTTGGAAAACTGGGAAGCGTCACTGGTTTATGGAAGGAAACTCCACGTCTTTTCGTAAATTGTCTGGAATCAGGTTGGAATCGTGGTTACCGTTATATTGGTTTTTTGCATGAATGGAAGATCGTTTATGAGCTTGTCAAGCCAAACGGGCTGTCATTCGGATCAGAATCGCTGCACTTCCAACAGGAGACGACAGGAATGAACCCCAATCTCGACTTTATCTTTACACGACGCAGTGTACGGAAATATTTGGCCAAAGAAATCCCGGCAGAGACGCTGAACGACCTGCTGGAAGCCGGCATGGCTGCTCCCTCCGCCCGGGCCACGGATCCGTGGCATTTCATCGTTATCAGCAAAAGAGAGACCCTGGACAGGATGGTCGCGGCCCTGCCGAACGGCAAAATGCTCCTCAGCGCCCCTGCCGCCCTGGTGGTCTGCGGCGATATGCACCGGGCCCTGGAGGGATTTGAGTCGTATATGCTGCAGGACGTCAGCGCGGCCGTCGAAAATATCCTCTTGGCAGCGGGCGCTCTCGGACTGGGTTCCTGCTGGCTGGGCATCCATCCCCGCCGGAACAGGATGGAGGGCATCCGCGCCCTCTTCAAGCTGCCCGAGCATATAGTGCCGGTGGCGGGTATCGCACTCGGCTGGCCCGACGCGACTCCCGAGGCCCGGACCCGCTATCGAGAGGAGTGTGTGCATAGAGAGGGCTGGTTGAGGTGACAGTGGAGGCAGAACACTTCTACATCTTTTGCGCTGATCGGGTCCTTGCGCGAAAAGACGGATCGGAGATCACCCCTTTTTCCGGGAGCGAATGGCCAGGCCTGAAATCCTGGGCCCAGACCGTCCTGCCGGTCGGCAATGACCCCAACACGAAGAACTTTGTGGTGGAACTGGCGGCTGATTTCGTTACCGGCAGTGATTTTGAGTGGCTATCGCTGCGCCGCCTCGTCGGCATGATCGACGACACCCGCTTCAACCTGTGGGGCAAGGCCGCGCAGATCCTGCACTGGCGGAAAAACCACCGCTATTGCGGGCAGTGCGGGCATGAAACGCTGGCGCATGAGACGGAGCAGGCGAGGGTCTGCCCGGCCTGTTCGCTCTCCTGGTACCCGCGGATCTCACCATGCGTCATCGTCCTGGTCACCCGTGGCGAGGAACTGCTGCTGGCCAGGTCGCCGCGGTTCAGGGAGGGGATGTACAGCACCCTGGCAGGCTTTGTCGAACCGGGCGAATCGCTGGAGGTGACCCTGCACCGGGAAATCGCCGAAGAGGTCGCTATCCGGGTCAAGAACATCCGCTACTTCGGTAGCCAACCCTGGCCTTTTCCGGGCCAACTGATGCTCGGTTTCTTTGCCGAATACGACTCGGGTGAGATCGAGGTCGATGGGGTGGAGATCAGCGATGCCGGCTGGTACCATTGCCGCAATCTGCCGATGATCCCCGTTGAGGGCACCATCGCCGGCCAGATGATCAGGCATTATCTGGACCGTCTGGGCTCTCTTTAACAATTTCGGCAAACAGGATCAGCGAAACAGTCAACCAAAGGAGAGAAAAATGGCAGAGAAAACAATGCAGGAACGTGCAGTCGGGGCCATCATGGGCGCCTTGATCGGTGACGCCCTCGCCCTCGGACCGCACTGGTATTACGACCTGGCGGAACTGCGGCATGACTATGGCGAATGGATCTCCGACTATACCGACCCCCAACCGAACCGCTACCACGCCGGGCTCAAAGCCGGGCAGCTTTCACAGGCCGGCTATATTCTGACCCTGACGCTGAAGTCGCTGGCAGATTGCGGCGGCTACGATGAGGCGGATTTTTGCCGAAGATTAGATGATGAGCTTTTCCCCCTGCTCGACGGCACCCCGGTGAATGGTCCGGGTGGCTATACCAGCCAGTCGATCCGGGAGGCCTGGCGACGGCGCGTGCAACAGAAGCTGCCCTGGGGCCAGACCGGCGGGCATGCCGATACCACGGAGGCTATCGAACGCACCCTTGCCATTGCGGTCCGCTATGCCCGGCAGCCGAGCCAACTCGCCAAAGCCGTTGCCGGCAATACCGTCCTGACCCAGGCAGATGATACCGTGGTCTCGATGACGGTCGCCTACGCTGCCGTGTTAAGCCTGCTGGTTCAGGGGCATCGGCTTGATACGAACCTCTCCGGCAAATTGATGAAGCTGGTCAAAACAGGTGAGTTGCCCTTTCATGCCGTCACCAGCGAAAATCTGCAGCCGCCCAAACCGGGAGCCCCCGATCCTCCACGTGTAGGACGCTTTGCCTCGCCCGACGCCTTGCTCTCTCCATCCTACATGGCTGCCGCGGTCGTCGACCCTCAAATCCGGATCGAGCCGGCCTGGAAGGTGTCCTTGGTCTACGGCATGCCCTGCGCCATCTATCATCAACTGCCGGCGGCCTACTACCTGGCGGCACGGTTTCACGATGATTTCGAATCCGCGCTGCTGCATGCCGTCAATGGCGGCGGGCAGAATCAGGCGCGCGCTATTCTCACCGGGGCCCTGGTCGGAGCTCAAACCGGAGTTTCCGGCATCCCGCAGCGCTTTCTGGATGGCCTTGCAGATTCCGCCAATCTCTGCCGACTGGCCGAACGGATCGCGGCCCAGGTTTAAAGGAACAAATAACCTTTACAAGAATGGGTGTTAAGAAGATATGTAGTGTAGAGAGGAATTGGCGCCCTGGTTCTGAGGAACGCTTATATTTTGGATGACATCAATTTCGCAGTCCAGGAAGGACCGGGGGAGAGGCGGAGCACAACCGCCAACTGCCCCCGGTAATGTTGACAAATCTGTTAATCAGTACTTTGCCTTGATTTTATCCAATTGCTCTTTAGTAATGCCGGGAACTTCCTTGCGTGCCTGCCAACGATTGAGGTTCCATGCCCCTTCACCGAGCCATTCCTTCATCGTCAGGAGATTTTTGGCACGCTCAACGTCGCTTTTGCCAAGATATTGATACATGTTTCCCGGTTTGCCGCTGGTCTTTCCGTCATCTAACCGTCGCATCACTGCGCCGGTGGCCGGCCAAACCACAAAGCTCATGAAATGAGGATACGTGTCCATACGTGGGCTCACTTTTTCCTTTGCATCGCCCAGTAACTCCCAGTCATTGTACTCCAGGGCAGCCGGTCCATGGCATTTAATACATTTCGCTTCAACCAGCGGTTTGACATCGTTGCGCCAAGTGCGCTCCTGAGCGAAAGCCGGCACGGCCATTACTATCAGCATCAGGGTTAAGGCTGTACGTCTCAACATAATCATCCTCCTTGATTTAAATGAATTGAAAAAATGAACAGTCTAGACTGTTCATCCTACTACCGTCTCGTAACATTACAAATAAATTCGAATAAATAATGATGGGAAAATAGGGACACTCCCCATATTTTGAATTTAAAAGATGTACTACTTTCAAAGGTTGTGGTTTTATACAGTTGAAGTTGCACATGAAAAAGACCAGATGGGGCAGAAGCATCTGGAAGAGTTAAGGGGAAAACTGGGTAAAAGCCAAGGGCAGACCTGACCCCAATTCTTTACCCTTTCGGGAGAACCCCATGCCTGGCAAATCAATTTCATCGATAAAGGCAACAATAATGTCGAGATACGGTGGCTCAACGAAGAGCTGCTGTTTTTGCGCGTATGGCGGGGCCGCATTGTTTCAACGGATCTGATCTTCCAGTTGAGTACCGGCTCTTTCATCTACACCAGAGAAGCAAGCTATGGCCAGCTGGTTCAACCCTGCAATCATGGGATGGGGGATGCCCCCCATCCCATGATTGCAGGCATGTTATAGAGAAATTGCGCTTCGGTTCAGAAGGTATGGAGGCTGTATGCAACCGCTTGCTAAAGAAATAAATATGGTATATTTTTTATATCATGATCAAATTTGAGTTTGATGAAAAAAAGAGTCAGGCGAATCTCGAAAAGCACGGCATTGACTTTATTGATGCACAGCAGCTTTGGGATGATACTGATCTGCTTGAGATTCCGGCAAAAACAGAGGATGAGCCTCGTTCCCTGGTGATTGGTATGATCTCAGGGAAGCATTGGTCCGGTGTGATCACCTACCGAGGAAACAGTATCAGAATTATCTCAGTTCGGCGGTCACGAAAAGAAGAGGTGAATGTATATGAAAGCTAAAGCATTTGATGAAAAATTTGACGATGGCGATGACATCATGGATGCCTTGGATGCAACCAAGGCTAAGAGGACCATGCAAGACCAGAAGCGTGTGAATGTTGATTTTCCTGCCTGGATGATTGAGTCATTGGATAAAGAAGCCAGTCGAGTTGGTGTCACGCGGCAGTCCATTATAAAAGTCTGGTTGGCTGAACGACTTGAAGCGTTGGCCGCTAGCAAGGCATTGCAGCGGTAAAGGGAAAAAACAGGAGAAAAGCCAAGGGCAGACCTGACCCCTCACTTTTCAATTTTTTTTTTGTGGATCACAACAGCTCCTTAAAATAAAAAATCTTAATAAAACCATGGCAAAGAAACGAGATCTTTCGCAACGACCAGCCTTTGAAGAACAAGGTGAAACTTACGTTCGATATCAGCATACACGAGATGGCGCAGACCCAGAGAATCGCGCGCAAGCTATCGCTTGGCTTGCAGAAAAGCAAATCGAACGGGAAGAATCTGCCGCCTCTAAGCGAGATACACGAGAAGAAGAAACCCTTGCGATTGCCAGAAAGGCCCGTTCTGATGCTCGATCAGCAAATAGAATTGCAATAATCGCCACAGTTATCGCCGCTATTTCAATTATTGTTAATGCAATCGTTAATGTCATGAAAACACCATAAATTAAAATTTACATAACAACCGGCTCACCAGGAACTCGCAAACGGGGCGGGTCCGTCAACTCCACATTATGTCCCAGAGGATGATCGAGTTCTGGGGACATCCTGCTAAACTTAACAACCGGTTGTGGCAACAGTGAATAAGCCCTGATTCCTACCCTCAGTGTTCCACAAGCCCTCATTCGCATTCCTCCTTATTTACCCCAACAAGACCAAGCGCGATCACATCTAAAAAAATCACCAATGCCATCCTCCCAACAATCGTTTGACTTCCGGCCAAGGCCCATTATATTCAACACTCAATTTGATTGAGTATTTTCTTCGAGAGAGACGGAGAGAGCAGGCGTATGAACAACGGGAGAGCAAGGTTGAAATGAAGATACTCCATACCTCGGATTGGCATATCGGTCGGACGCTCTACGGTCGGCGGCGCTACGAAGAGTTTGAATCCTTTCTGGCCTGGCTGCTGGCGACCATCAAGCGGGAACAGGTGGCGGCTCTCCTGATCGCCGGTGATGTCTTTGACAGCAGCACCCCGAGTATCAGGGCCCAGGAACTCTACTATCGCTTCCTCTGCCGGGTTGCCGGTTCATCCTGTCGGCATGTGGTGGTGATCGCCGGCAATCACGATTCTCCCTCCTTCCTTGAGGCCCCCAAAGAACTACTGCGTGCCCTGAAGGTCCACGTCATCGGCATGATCGGTGGCCAGTGTGAAGACGAGGTCCTTGTCCTGCACAACCGGGAAGACGAGCCGGAACTCATTGTCTGCGCCGTGCCCTATCTGCGTGATCGCGACATTCGGGTCGTCGAGGCCGGGGAAAGTATGGCGGATAAGGATCGCAAGCTGCTTGACGGCATCCGGGCGCATTATCTGGCGGTCTGCCGGACAGCCGTTGCAAAGCGTGAGGAATGCGGCCGACAGATCCCTGTTGTCGCCATGGGCCATCTCTTTACCGCCGGTTGCCGGACCGTTGAAGGTGACGGGGTGCGTGATCTCTATATCGGATCCTTGGCCCAGGTGAGCTCCGCCATCTTTCCCGAATGCATCGATTATCTGGCTCTGGGGCACCTGCACGTTCCCCAGATTGTGAACGGTTTCGAGACCAGGCGTTACAGCGGTTCGCCGCTGCCGATGGGCTTTGGCGAGGCCGGTCAGGAAAAGAGCGTGGTCCTCGTTGATTTCGCAGGCGGCCAGGGTGAGCGGCCGCGGCCAACGATCAGCCTGCGCAGGGTGCCGGTCTTTCAACGGCTGGAGGCCATTCGGGGCAGCCTTGCGACCATAACGGCCCGCCTGAAGGGCCTGATTGTCGAAACCAGTCCAATCTGGTTGGAGATTGTCTATGATGGCGAGGAGCTTATTGTCGATCTGCGGGACCGGCTCGAAGAGGTGATTCAAGGTACCGCAATCGAAATCCTGCGGGTGAAGAATAACCGGGTCATGGAGCGGGTACTTGGTCGCATGCATGACCAGGAAACCCTCGATGATCTGGAGGACGGCGATGTCTTTCTGCGTTGCCTCGACGCCCACGCAGTCCCGGCCGAACAGCGGCCGGGACTGTTGCAGACCTATCAGGAGGCGGTCATGGCGATTTTTGCCGGTGAATCTGTCCACGATGAGGAGGCAGCCGCAACAGGGCAAGCCGGATCCGCTCCGCTTGAGCACATCTCCGCACCCGGCGAACAGCCATGAAAATCCTGCAGATACGGCTCAAGAATCTCAATTCGCTGGTCGGTGAGTGGGAGATAGATCTCACCCATCCGGCCTACGAGACCGAGGGTATCTTTGCCATCACCGGCCCGACCGGGGCGGGCAAGACCACCATCCTCGACGCCGTCTGCCTGGCCCTCTACGGCAGGACCCCGCGGCTTGCCAGGGTGAGCAAGGGTGTAAACGACATCATGTCGCGGCAGACCGGCGAGTGTTATGCCGAGGTGTGCTTTGCCACCCAGAGCGGGCGCTATAGCAGCCACTGGAGCCAGCGCCGGGCTCGCAAAAAGGCCGATGGCGAACTGCAGGCCCCGAAACACGAGATCGCCAACCTCGATACCGGCACAGTCGTTGAGACGAAACTGCGGGGGGTGGCCGAGCAGATTGAACTGGTCACCGGCATGGATTTCGACCGCTTCACCCGCTCCATGCTCCTCGCTCAGGGCGGTTTTGCCGCCTTTCTCCAGGCCGCTGCCGACGAGCGCGCCCCCATCCTTGAGCAGATCACTGGTACCGGGATCTACAGCCAGATCTCCATGAAGGTCCACGAGCGGCGCTCGGAGGAGCGCAGGAAGCTCGATATCCTGCAGGTCGAGTTGGCCGGTATGCAGCTTCTGGGTGAAGAAGATGTGCGGCAGCTGCAGGTTGAACTGGAACAGAAGAGCCTCCGGGAAGTTGGACTGACCGAGACAATCGCCGGCACATCCCGGGCCATCGCCTGGCTTGAGGCTATAGGTGGCCTGGAAAAGGAGTTGGGCGCTCTGGAGGGGTTAAAAGAGGATCTGGCCGGGCGTCGGCAGGCCTTCCAACCGCAACGCCTGCAACTCGAAAAGGCACTGCAGGCCCTGGAACTGACCGGGGAATATGCCGCTCTGGTGTCTCTGCGCCGGGCCCAGGAAACCGATCAAACAAACCACAGTGAATGTCTGCAGGCCATGCCAGGGCGGCAGGCCGAGATTGCCAGGGCGGAAGAGGCTTTGCTTCTAGCCGATGCAGTCCTGACCCGGAAGAGGGCGGAGCAGAAGGAGACCCTGCCGCTCATCCGTCAGGTGCGGGAGGTGGACCTCAAACTGGCGGAAAGGCTTCTCCCTATCCGGGCCGCCACGGAGTCCATTGTCGTCTTGGCGAAGAATCTCGAAACCTTACGGACGAAGACCGGGGCAGACCGCCGGACTTTGGCTGAGCAAAGGCAAGCCCTGAACGTGGTGCAGCAGTTTCTTGACGAGAACCGGGTGGATGAACGGCTTGGCGAACAGCTTGGGGCAATCTGCGCGCGCTTTGATACCCTGCGGAAATTGGAGGAGAAGAAGAGGATCAAAACTGTGGAACTCGGCCTCGCCCAGGGTCAGAAGGATGCGAGTCAGCGCCTGTGGCAGGAGACGGTTGGCCGGCAGGAGTGGCTGCAGAAGGAATACGTCCTGGTCCAGGCAGCATATGCACAACAGCAGGTCGATCTGCAGAATATGCTGGCTGGCCGGGAGATCGCCGACTGGCGGGACAACCTCTCGGTCCTGAAAGAGCGAAAGGCTCTCCTGCAACGACTCGTTGAAGCGGGGCAGGCCCTGACGGAGGCCCGGCGCGTGCTTGGCGAACTCTCGCGCAAACGTGATCATCTTACGGCCGAAAAGACCTCCCTTGCCGGTCAGACTTTTGCGCTGACAGCTAAGCAGGCTGCCCTGGAGAGGGAGATGGGCCTGCTTGAAAACCAACTGTCTCTGCTCAAGAGGGTTGATGATCTGCAAGAATCCCGGCAGCAGCTCCGTGATGATGAACCGTGCCCGCTCTGCGGGGCCAGGGAACATCCTTATGCCGTGGGCAATATTCCCGTCCCGGATGAAACAGCAACGGCCCTGCACCGGGTGCGGGCCGAGCTGAAAGAGGCCGGCGAGGCCCTTTCCCGGCTGAAGGTCATGGAGGCCCGGAACTGCAAGGATCTGGAGCACGTCGAGGCCCGGCAGAAGGACTACACGGAGACTATTGGCCGGGCAGAGAAGATCATCGACCAGGGCCTTGGTGCGCTGGAGGTCGATGCCGTCGGTCGGGATGCCGGGATACTTTTCCTGGACCTCCAACAGGAGAACGACCTCAGATTGGCGGAGACCGAAGTGCGAGTGCAGGCTGCCGGGCAGGGCGAAAAAGGACTGACCGTTCTGCGTGACGCTTTGGAAAAATCCCGAGAGACCATGACCCGCGTGGAACGAGAGGGCCAGGCCGCCGCCCACGCCAGGGAATCCGCTGAGCTGACCCTTGGCCGGCTGGAAAAAGATCTGGAGACGCTTGCCGCCGAGCTTATCGGGTTCAGGCAGGAGGTTCTGCAGGAGGTCCTGCCCTATGAGGTGAAAGGCCTGGCGCTGGAGTCTCTCAATCAGGTGCAGGAGGAACTGACGGCCCGTCGTGCGCGTTGGCAGGCCCGTGAGGGCCGGAAGAATGAACTGGAAAAGTCCATCTCAGGTCTTGAGATCGGCCTGCAGCATGAGACCGGACAGATCGATATATCCGAGGTGGAGATGACGGCACGGCGGGAGGCCCTCGGCACACTCACCGCCGAGCGGGATCTGCTGACCCAAGGGCGGCAGGATCTCTTTGCCGACAAGAACACCGACACGGAAGAGAATCGGCTGCATGCGGCCGTCGACGAGGCCGGAAAAAAACGGGATGAGGCGGACCGGTTGCGCAATTCTGCAATCCAGGAGATGGAAAAACTCAAAAGCAGACTGGAAACCATAAAAAAGGCCATGGCCGAGCGGGGCAGACAGTTGCAAAGCCTGGATGAGGACTTTGCCCTCCGTCTCCGGCAGAGCAGCTTTGCTGATGAAAAGGGCTATCAGGCCGCCTGCCTGCCGGAGAATGAGCGAATCTCCCTGCTGCAGGAGCGTGAGCGTCTGGACACCGAGCAGACGGAAACTGAGGCCCGGTGGCGGGACAAGACCCTGCAGCTGACAGCGGAGCGCCAGAAGCAGATGACCGATCGACCGCAGACCCAGCTGCTGCAGGAACACGACGCGCAAACCCTCGGCCTCAAAGAGCTGCAACAGGAAATCGGTGGTACCCGCCGCAGACTCCAGGATGACGATATGCTGCGGCAAAAGCAACAGGAGAAGATCGGGGCGGTTGAGGTGCAAAACCGTGAATTCAGGCGTTGGGATATGCTCCATGCTCTGATCGGTTCGGCCGACGGCAAGAAGTATCGCAACTTCGCCCAAGGGCTGACCTTCGAGATCATGATCGGCCACGCCAACCGCCAGCTCCGCAAGATGACCGACCGCTATCTCCTGATCAGAGACGAGGACCAGCCCCTCGATCTCAATGTGGTCGACAGCTATCAGGCCGGGGAAGTCCGTTCGACCAGGAACCTGTCGGGCGGCGAGAGCTTTCTCGTCAGCCTGTCGCTGGCCCTTGGGCTGTCGCAGATGGCCAGCCGCAATGTCCGGGTCGATTCACTCTTTCTCGATGAGGGCTTCGGCACCCTCGATGAAGAGGCCCTCGACACCGCCCTGCAGACCCTGGCCGGACTGCAGCAGGACGGCAAGCTGATCGGGGTGATCTCGCACGTTCCGGCACTCAGGGAGAGAATCAGCGCCCGGATTCAGGTAAGCAGCCGGACCGGTGGCCGCAGTGTCATAGAGGGCCCGGGCTGCCGGAAAAAGGGGGAAGATGATTCTTCATAGTCTCGAACCATCCTCCTCGAACCGATCGAGTATACTGAGGCGGGACGATAACGGGCGGGCCGCGAAAAATGGCTGAGATAAAAACCAAGCCTTCAGAGCAGGTGCGGATCTGGCAGCCGCCGGATCTGCCGGGGCTGCAGCTCATGCAGGCCACCTATGTGACCCAGACCTTTCCCCGCCACAGCCATGAGGGCTTTGGCGTCGGGGTCATCGAACGGGGCGCCCTGGGCTTTTTCTACCGAGGGGAGAACGTGGTCGCTCCGGCAGGCCGGATCAATCTGGTCAATCCCGATGAGGTGCACACCGGCCAGTCGGCGACCGAGGACGGCTGGAGCTACCGGATGTTCTATTTCGGGGCCGATCTGCTGCAGCGGGCGGCGGCGGAAATGACCGACCGACCGGTGGATCTGCCCTTTTTCACCTCCGGAGTTATCAACGATAGCCCTCTCGCCGGCTTGATCCACCATGTGCATCTGCGCCTTGCCGATGAGGCGACCCCGCTTTTGGAGAAGGAGTCCCGCCTCCTCTCCATGCTGGTCCAGCTTATCGCCAGACACGCCGATACTCCGCCTGCCCTCAGGCCGATAGGCCGTGAGCACAGCGGCGTGCGGCGGGTGATCGACTATCTGCACGCCAATTTCCACGAGGATATCGCCATCGGCCGGCTGGCCGGTGTCGCCTGCCTGAGTCCCTACCACTTCATCCGGGTATTTTCCCGGCATACCGGCCTGCCGCCCCATGCCTGGCTTATGCAGCTGCGGGCGAGAAAGGCACGGGAAATGCTGCAGCGGGGCCTCTCGATTGCCGATGCCGCCTGCCTGGCCGGGTTCGCCGATCAGAGTCATCTCACCCGGATCTTCAAACGTCTCATGGGCTATACCCCCGGTCAATTCAGCAATTCCGTACAAGACGCCGGCTGCCTATCTCGGTAAAGTTGCTCTATCCTTACAGTTCAAGAGCAATTTTTTATGGAGATCACGACAATGAAAAATTACGTACACGGATATAGCGCTATAGAGGCGGATAGACTGCAGGATCAGGCCGATACCTTGGCCCGGCTGCTGCACGCGGATGTCCGCTACCCGGCCGGGGCGACGATTCTTGAGGCAGGTTGCGGCATCGGCAGCCAGACGGTGATTCTGGCCGGCAACAATCCCGATAGCCACTTCGTATCGATCGATGTTTCCCCAAACTCTCTGATCAAGGCCAAAGAGGCCGTGCGGTCGGCGGGACTCTCGAATGTCCGTTTTGAGCAGGCCGATATCTTCAGGCTGCCGATGGCCGATGAAACCTTTGACCATATCTTTGTTTGTTTTGTCCTCGAACACCTCTCCGATCCGCTCGGCGCCCTGCAGTGTCTCAAAAGAATCCTGAAGAAGGGCGGGACCATCACCCTCATCGAGGGAGACCACGGATCCTTTTACTGTCATCCCGAAAGCCCCGAGGCCAGGCGCACCGTCGACTGCCTGGTCAGCCTGCAGGCCATGCTCGGCGGTGATGCCCTCATCGGTCGCAGGCTTTATCCTCTTCTCCACGAGGCCGGTTTCTGTCGGCCGGTCGTGTCGCCGCAGATGGTCTATGTTGATGGCAGCAGGCCGGAGCTGATTGAGGGATTTTCCCGCAACACCTTTATCGCCATGGTTCGTGGTGTGCGGCGACAGGCGATCTCAGCAGGGCTTATCGACGAGACCGCATGGGATAAGGGCATCCGTGCTCTTGAGGCAGCGGCAGAGCCAAATGGTACCTTCTGTTATACCTTTTTCAAGGCTGTGGCCATACGCGCCTGAGAGCAGAAGGGGCCAGCTGGGCGGAGAGGAAATCAGGGAAGAAAAACCTTGCGTTGTCGGCGGATTCTGTGGCGTAATAAGGGGAGGAAGATCTGTCGTCGGGACGAGGGCGGATTCAGTTATGCGAAGGAGGATCAACACATGCCCGAACAACAGACCGGGAAGAAAAAACAACTGAAAAAAGAGGCGGTTGACTGGCAGAAGAGATATCAGCGCCTGGAGGAGAATATCCCGGGAATGGTCTTCTCGCTGGTTCTGCATACCGATAGCCGGTACAGTTTTGCCTATGTCGACAGGGCCTCGCTTGAACTTCTCGGTATAGCCCCCGAGGCCCTGATTGCCGATGTTTCTCTGTTCCTGCGGCTTATCCACCCCGCCGACAAAGAGCGATACCTTAATTCGCTGGCCCATCATTCCGTGACACTCACACCCTGGCGTGAAGATCTGCGCCTGGTCATCAATAGTGAGGTACGCTGGTATGACTGCATGGCCCGACCGGAACAGGTGGCGGCAGGCGGCGTCTGCTGGCATGGTATACTCTTTGATATCACAGCCAGGAAGGAAGCGGAGAGAAACCAGGTCAGGACAAACAATCTCCTTGAAGGTATATTCAGCCAGAATCCTTATCCGATATGGATTTCCGACAGATATGGCGGTCTGGTCCGCATGAATCAGGTCTGTCGTGCCATTCTGCAGAAATTTGCCGATGAATCCGGCGGCAGATATAATATTCTTTTGGATAGACACATCAGGGACCAGGGTTTTCTCTCTCTGGTTCGTGCTGTCTATGACGAGGGCAACACGGCCCAGTTTCTCCTTGAACACAAGGAAAAGACCTCACCGTCATCTCCCCTCGCAGACAATCAGTCGCGCATGTTCGAGGTGACTGTCGCCCCGGTCAAGAATGAGCAGGGCATGGTGACCAACGCCATCGTTATGTACAACGACATCACGGATCGCCTGCAGACAGAGGCCAGCCTTCGCCTGACCCAGTTCTGTATCGATCAGGCGGCCTTAAGCATCTTCAGGATCGAGGAACCCGATGGTCGGGTGGTCAGCGCCAACCAACATGCCTGCAAGAGCCTGGGGTACACCATTGAAGAGCTCTGCTCGATGACGGTTTTTGATTTCGATCCAACCTTTTCAAAGGAAAGCTGGTTGGAACACCGGCACAATATACGGACGAAACAAAGCGGAACCATCGAGACCATGCATCGTCGCAAGGATGGCACGCTGTTTCCAGTCGAGGTGTCGGTCAATTTCCTGGAATATGAAGGAAAAACCTATTCCTATTCCTTTGCCCTTGATATCTCGGAGAGGAAAAATGCGGAGGCGGCAATGAAAGGAACGACAGGAGACCCTCGTTGAGTCTCCTGTTATTGTGAGGGTATACGCCGTTCTCAGCCGCCGTACACCAGTTCTCCTCCGGAAAAACCGAGGCCACCGGCACAGGCCAGGCAGAGAAGATAGATGATGAGGAGTATTTTTGGTTCGGCTCCCCTATGCTTGAGCACCACGGAGAGGGCGAGGAGCGGGGTCAGGACCGTGGCGAGGATCATCTTGACGATGATATATGTATTCCAGGTACTTCCATAAGAATGCTGCCAGTCCAGCAATCCTGCAACGATGACCGGGACGATGGCCAGAAGGGCCAGCAGGGAACAGTGATAGGCTGTCTGGCCCAGATGCTGGTTTTTCCACTTCAGTCCTGCCAGGGAAAAGACCGCGGCGCCGATGATCATGCCCATCGGGATGTGGGTCAGCATCGGGTGCAGGGGATGATTGAAACCAACCTTTGCCAAGAGTGCATAGAGACCTTCAATCATGTATTTCTCCTTTCTGCGGATATTAAATGGGGGCAACTGTCGAGAGTGAAGTATGGGCGGGGAGATGCAGGTTGTTTTCTGTCTCCCCGGCCAAAAGGGTAAGCATTATTTTTAAAGGCCAAATACTGTCAAACTAAGAGTTGATAGCACCACCCTTTATTCGATTACAAAAGCGGTGCGTTAGTCCTGCATTTTCAGGAATAGTTTTTCCGCCCATCCAATAGCATTCTATGTGATCGACCTCTGCATCCTCAAGGGTGTGAATTTTATGTGAACAGATTGAGCATGTTTGATTACGGTCGAAAAGTTGCTGTTTTAACTCATAGCGGAATGCCCTTGGTTGGGTAATGGGGTAATTCAAAATTCCTTTTAAAGTATTCCCCCAAATATCAAATTTCATTTTCAGTTTTGTCAGAGAGTTTGTCCCCGCTCCTGTTAAAGTGTCAACAAAATCTTTGTTGTAAAGAAAGAGGTTTAATAACTCTTCCCTAATCAAGTCCGAATATGGAATAATTTGATTTTCTCGTATCCGATAAACCAATACATCAAGATCTGATACAGTCCATAATTGAGTGATTTTCCGTAACTACTAGCGCCGGTTGTTTCGTCAATTGAATAGACATTAAAAGCATTTTTCCCAAATATATGCTTCACAAGCGCACTTGATTTTTTGAAACTTTTCTCAAGTTCCTGCAACTCATCTGGTTCAACAAATTGTCGAGAACGCATTTCAATATTCAACATTTGTTTGATGTTGGTATTATAATGATCTGGTGATTTATGATAAAAAGCGCAGAACATCAAAACCAACTCAACATCGACCATTCTTTTGGATAGGTTTTCGTTATTGATAATATAATGAAAATCTTGATGGTTAGCCATTGATTTTATAAAATCATTAAATGGTCCTCTGTACAGGCAATTACGCAATTCTTGTTCTTTTAACGGTGTTATATTTGTATTAAGCCTTTCAAACATCTCAAATTTAACATCTTCTTGAGACTCTTTTGCGATGGTTATTAAAGGTAAAGAGTGTTTTTTAATTTGCTTTTGATAATTTTTATCCAAATCTTTGTAAGACTTGCCTCCAATTTCATTGTATAAAATTTTTAAATTTTTGCTTAATTCAAAAATTGAACCATCCGGAAACTTTCCATCAATAAAAGAAAAAATTGATGTCAGTCTTTGTTGCCCGTCTACAACCTCTTCTATGTTGTTTTCAATCTCGGCAGTGAAAATAAATGGCAAGGGGATATTCAAAATTATTGACTCAATTAAATTGCTGGCTTTGATTTTATTCCATACATAATTCCTTTGGAAATCTGGGGATAAAACTAAATCGCCATCTTTAAAATTATCGTAAAGTGTCTGTACTGTAGGATTAGATGGTTGAAAGTTTATTCTCTTTTGAACATCTTCAATATTTTTGTCGAAAATGATTCTTTCTTCGCTATCATAAGTTTCATGAATATCCATATCTTCTCCACTGAAAGCATGATGTATTACTTCTTTTAAATATTTTAGAATATCCTCATTTAATTCTGATTCCTTAAATGTTAACTCTGGGTAACCTCCCCATCCTTCAGTAACAATTCTATTGTAATCATCTGGGTAGTTCCCCAATTTTCTCATATGTATTCTTAGATGTTTTCCATTAGTAAGGTTAAACCAAAATACCCCTCTAACTCTATTGCTTGTTTTTAAACTGGATTTCTCTAAAACAGTAGATCTGTAGCATATCATTTTGTTAGTGGTTTTTTCTTCAACTTCGTCAGATAGCGCCAAAATAAATTTTCTAAGTTGAAATATGAATTCCCGAATTTTAGGAGTTGATTTGTTAGCAACAATTTCAAAATCGAGCATAATTAATTCATCAAATGTAATGGCAGAAAGGAAGGCAGAATTACATTGCCGTCAGCAATGTCAGCAATTGTGACAAATTGAAATTAGTATGAATGTATGCTCGGTATGCATTACAGAGTTATCTTTTCTTTATCAGCAATTTACATATGTTATTGGGTTCTGGGCGTGTCCTGGGAAGTATTCTTCTACTGATAAATCAATGTATTGATTCCTTATCTCTTCAGAGGCAAGATTCCCTTCGAATTCCCATCTACCAGGAATATTAATACCTAAACGAGTACTGTATGGCAACGTTCCGGCAGGATGCCATGAATGGATTTCATAAACTTCCTTCACAATCCCTTTAAAGACAGCAAAAGCGAACTTAGTAGATTCTCTTCTCTTTCCAACCTTCCATACACCTCTTGTTATTTCGAATAATTCTTGCTGGCTTATACCATCACGGAATTTCTTATTGATACGGATGAGGATAGCAGGTTCTTTTATCTTTACCGATACTGGACTGTATTGAGAATTCATAAGTATTTATCTGCCTAATATTTTGAGAAAATAAAATACCCAAAGTAGGTAACAGGAAGGATCAAAAGAACAATCATACCAAGACAACCTTTTCCTCCGCCTGAAGTCTCTTTGTTAGCCTCTTCATACAATGTGTAATCCAGGGCATCGTCATCATCGAATAGGTTGTCGTCACTCATGGCTGCTCTCTGAACTCAGTATTGGTCAAAAATTACTTAGTAGTCAAATTTGCTGACGCTACTGACGTGCCGACGTGCAGCAGTGTGTCTCTTGGCATATCTTTTTCATCCGATGGATGAAAAAGATATGCCAAGAGAGGGCCTGGTGGCGAACTGGGCTATTTAAGGCTCTTGAGCCAGGCATAGATATCGGCGGCATCCTGTTTGGAGAGTTTCTGCTCGGAAAACGCCGGCATGCTCGGCGAGTAGGGTTTTCTCAGGACATGGACGAAATTTGTAAAACCCATATCGAGATTCCTGATGGCCAAGGCCTTGCCGTCATTGGCGTTTTTGCCGTGACAGGCCGAGCAGTTATTCATGCTGTACCAACGCCGGCCATCCTCAATGTTGCCTGAAGGGGTGCCGCAGGCCGCAAGTATCGCCGCCCCTGTGAGGGCAAGCAGGATATTTTTCATGTGGGCGTGCAAAGAGTTCAACATCGTTCTTACTCCTGATAAAATGTCTGATACCGTCTTATTCCATTTTCAAATCAAGCGTTAACTTCGTCGACTGTGCTGTGCGGCTCCTCGCCGTACTCACTGTACTGTCTCGTCGCTGCTCGCTTGCCTTCTCGTTTCCATCTTGATTTAAAAATGGAATTAATCCAACTAATTCAAACAGCCGACCTCAAAACCTGCGATTTTTTCAGGTGGGCTGGGTTTTTTTGCGCCATTTGAGCGCAATGTGCCAAAGAATACGCGAAAATCAAAAAAGGTCTGTTTCGCTATCTTTCTCTGATTGGCGAAAAAAACAACCGGAAAATGTGATATTACTATCAGAGATATGGCGAACGATGTTCGTCCCGATGTATGACCTTAACGGACCTCGATCGTCCGTTTGGCATCGATACCGAAACGTTTCATCCGATTCCAGATGGTGACCCGAGAGACACCAAGGATTTCGGCGGCCCTGGACTGGTTGCCGCCGGTACGTCCCAGCACTTCCAAAAGCTCTTGTTTTTCAATTTCCTGCACGTTGAAGGCGTTTCTTTTAGGGGTGACCCGGCCGGCCTTGAGTCGTAATATGGTCTCGGGGAGATGGCAGGGCTGAATCATCTCCTCGTGGCAGGTGACAAAGGCGTATTCGAAGGCCCCCTTGAGCTCCCTGACGTTGCCGGGCCAGCTGTGGTTGACCAGAATTTCCATGGTTTCCCTGCCGATACCGGCGATGGCCTTGCCGCTTTTCAGGCGCATTTTTTGGAAAAACCGCTCGGCAAGCAAGGGGATATCACCGACCCGGTTGCGCAGGGGCGGGAGAAAGATGGGGATGACATTGATCCTGAAATAGAAATCCTTGCGGTAGTCACCCTGCTCGACCAGCTGCATGAGGTCCTTGTTGGTGGCGGATATGATCCGCACATCCGTGGCGATGGGGCTGCTCGAGCCGACCCGTTCGACCACCTTCTCCTCCAGGACCCGCAGCAGTTTTGTCTGAGTGGGAATAGGCAGGTCGCCGATCTCGTCGAGAAATATATCCCCCTTGTTGGCCAACTCAAAACGACCGATCCGGTCCTTATAGGCCCCGGTATAGGCGCCGCGTACATGGCCGAAGAGTTCGCTTTCCAGGAGAGACTCGGTCAGACTCGCGCAGTTGACCTTGACGAAGGGTTGATCCTTGCGCATGCCGATGTCGTGGATGGCCCGGCTGACAAGTTCTTTGCCGGTGCCGCTCTCGCCGTAGATGATCACCGGCGCGTCCGATCCGGCAGCGTTTTCGACCATGTCGAAGACCCGCTGCATGGCGGCCGAACTGCCGACGATGCCGTGAAAATCGTCTTCAGAATGGAGTTGCTTTCTAAAGGCCTCCAGCTGGTTGTCCTTTTCGGTAATCTCAGAGAGATCGGCCAGGGTCTCTACCGCCCCTAACACATTGCCTTCGGCGTCCCGGAGGATCGCGGCGTTTTTCAGGGCCTGGATGGTGGTGCCGTCTTTGCGGCGGATCCGGCATTGCCGTTGTTCCGTTTTGCCGGAATGATACAAGGTGCACCAATGACCCTCTCCTTTGCCAATGGCCTCATTGCAGGCCTCGCAATGGAGGAATTCGCAGGACCGGCCGATGAGTTCTTCCCGGGTATAGCCGGTAATGTGCTCAAAGGCCTGATTGACGGAGACGATGGCACCGCGCGTATTGACGATCATGATGCCGTCACGCAGGGTGTTCACCACAGTCTTCCAGTATCCGTCAAGCTCCCGACCGGTCATGCCTCATCTCCTGTTAAACTTTAACACCTGTAAAGAATAACTGTTTTAACAGTTTAGCACCTACACGACCACTCTACTCATCTTTCCGGCGATTTTCAATCACCCTGATTTTATTCTTGCAACCTCTAACAAAGGGGAATGCATAGCAAAGCTCTGTTTCATGGTCGATAATGTTTCACCTTCTGTCAAATGGCCTGATTGTTGCTTTACTTCTTGAGTTACCATCAAGAAGGAGCACGACGAAATTGGCTGGCGAAGCAGACATACTATTGGACTTCAGGAATACCTTCTCATCGATCTCACTCTTGAAGATGACGGAGATCTTCTCCCGCATGCAACCGTTGCAGATCCTGGAGATACAGGGATCGGATCCGGACACGAGGATAGATCTCCTGAAGGTCCTGCCGGAGTCCGCGTACGATGTGCTGGACGGCGGCGGCAGTGAAGACGGGCATGATTTTTTTAAGGTGCGGATACGCAAACGACCTGCGTGACCGCAACTCCTGACGAGGTGTTTAGGTCAAGGAGACGGTATATAATTTTTCAATACAACAGACCTGGAGAGGGCAAAGGGATATATCCATGCCGGAAAACAGCATTACGATCAAAGGGAAAAAGAAGAGTTCATTCATTGACACGGTCAAGGAGATCATTCCCGAAGGGGGCAATCTCAATCTCTGCCTGACCTGCGGCGCCTGCGTTTCCGGCTGCCCGGCAAGCGGACTGGCAGATATGGATCCACGCAAATT
>JANOIV010000069.1:0-5433 GCA_031407875.1 Desulfobulbaceae bacterium
GGCCTTATCACACGAAAGTAATCGCTGCGACCGCCAGTGAAGCGCCGCATGTGTTAGATGGCCTGCTTTATCACGAAAGTAGTCTCGTTATACATGAGCACTATACAGATACAGGTGGTTTCAGTGACCATATCTTTGCAATTTGTCACTTGCTGGGCTTTCGCTTTGCGCCTCGTATTCGAGATCTAAAGGACAAGCGGCTGTACACCATTCCCGGCATGGATATCCCATCGGCGCTACAGCCACTTGTCGCAGGTCAGGTGAACCTAAAGGCGATCAGTAACTACTGGGAGGATATCCTCCGACTGGCTACGTCGATAAAAATAGGTACTGTTACCGCTTCAGAGATTCTACGTAAACTTGCAGCCTACCCCCGTCAGAACGGATTGGCCCTTGCATTACGTGAGTTGGGTAAGCTGGAGCGTACGCTCTTTACACTAGACTGGTTGCAGGATCCGCAATTGCGCCGACGGAGTCATGTCGGGCTTAATAAAGGTGAAGCGAAAAACTCACTGAGCCGGGCAGTATTCTTCCACCGACTCGGTCAAATTCGTGAACGTTCATATGAGAACCAACGCCATCGGGCAGGTGGCTTGAATCTCATTGTAACAGCGATCATCCTGTGGAACACAGTATATTTGGGGCGAGTTGTTGATCATTTACGTTTGCATGATGAATCCCCAGCTATCATTGACCTTACTCACCTCTCGCCACTTGGTTGGGAACATATCAATTTAACAGGAGATTATCACTGGGATGCAGAACAATTATTCAGGCTAAATCAGTTCCGGCCACTTCGTGTCAGAGATGTTGAAGTGGATTTAGCCGCTTAGCGTACGTAAAATTCCGTTTCGTGTCTTGTCCCCAACCCCTGAAATCAGGAATCCGTCCCTGAAAGGAGAGAGCGAGGAGATCAGGGACGGACCGGTTATTGGGTTAAATCTATTCGATGGGTTTCCATCTGTTATTTATTGCTCTGGGTGCCTCTTGCCGGGTCTGTTGAATTGAACCCGCCGGAGCTGAAATTGTCAGTGACTCCTTGACCCTGAGGAGGTGACGAATATCCCTGGTAATTCACCCCGCCGTCTTGGTACAGCCGACTGCAAAAAGAGAAAGTGCAAGGACGGATACTGCGGTCAGCAAAGTTGTTTTGATTGTCTTCATGGCGATCCAAAATTTTTAGTGAATGAGGGTTAAGAAACATCACCCAATAATCGGAAGATGAATTTTACATCTTCATGTCTTGCTTTTTGGTCGTGCCACACGAACTCATCATTTCGCCCATCATGGCCATTCTCTTTTCCATCGTAACCATTCGGTCGTTCATGGGCATTTTGCCCATATCATGTCCGGTCATCTGTTTCATGCTCAGATCCGTTGCAGGAGCAGCCGTCTGTTCGATTTTCTGAATTGGTAGAGTGACGCGGTCACCGCTCTCTGCGAAGGCATTGCCGGAGGTGAAGGTGACAGCAGTTGTTAATCCGATAACCAGGGCCGTGGCAAAAATGATCTTGTTCATAAGAGTCTCCTTGTTTGTATTTCAGCGCTATTCGGTGAGCGCGATTTTTGCGGCATAACCGAATCCGGTGAACTGTTTCGGTTATTACCCTTCTTGTTGGTATAAGGTATATAGCATGGAGCGTGCCAATATGAGATTCTTTGGGGTGATTAGTATAAGATTCTGAATTATAACGATTAAATATTGTGCACAACTCTTCGGAAATGAGTTGTCCTCGCTGGCTGCCCAATTATTAGGCAGAGTTACTCGTATCTATTTCTGGGGAATGCCTGATTCTTTTACAGGCAGGTAACAGTATCTCCAGCTTCAATAATCAGGCATGGAAGTGAGGGGAGAGGGGAGGCAGGACTGTCGGGGGACGGATAGAACGAGCAGGAGGTGATCAGCAGTGTGCGGTTTTGGTGATCATGATGTCAATTCATAAATGGCCGACACTGAATCGGCCGTAATCAGAGACCGTACTCCTTGATTTTATTCAAGAGTGTTTGCCGGGCAACTCCCAGCATCTTGGCAGTCAGACTTTTGTTATGCCCGGTTTTTTCAAGCGTCGATCTGATCATTTCGCGTTCGAAATCGCGGAGCGTATATCCAGTGTCGGTCTGTATCTGCTTCATGTCCCTGACTGTTTCAGAGAGGAGATGCGGTGGTAGATCCTGCGGCGTGATCTGTTCTCCTAGACACAGAATTACTGCACGCTCGATTGTGTTTTCGAGTTCACGGATATTTCCCGGCCAAGCATATTGCATCAGCAGATTCAGAGCCTCTGGATGGATTCCTTTGATATCCTTTCTGTTTTTTTCGGTAAATCGTCGCAGGAAGGAGTTGGCCAGTTCAGGAATATCGATGCTTCTCTCCCTGAGGGCTGGAAGTTTGACGGGAACGACCGACAAACGGAAATAGAGATCCTGTCTAAATGATCCCTCTTCAATCATTGTTTGGAGATTTTTATGCGTGGCTGCAAGCAGTCGTACATCCGTCTTGATCGTTTCCGCCCCGCCAAGTCGTTCGAATTCACCTTCCTGCAGGACCCTGAGTATCTTGGCCTGGGTAGGCAGGCTCATATCTCCGATTTCATCAAGAAAGAGGGTGCCTTTGTCGGCCAGTTCAAACCTTCCTTTCCGGCGACCTGTTGCACCGGTGAAGGCGCCGGACTCATGGCCGAACAGCTCGCTTTCGAGCAGATTCTCATGCAGTGCGGCACAGTTTAATTTAATAAACGAAAACGCACGGCGATGGCTGTTCTGGTGCAGGGCGTTGGCGACAAGCTCTTTGCCGGTACCCGATTCACCGGTGATCAGGACGGTCGCATCGGTGGGTGCAACCATCGACAGCGTGGTGAACATTTCCTGCATGGCAGCGCTCTTGCCGATGATCTTGCCGAAAGAAAACTGTTCATGAAGTCTATTCTTAAGGGTTGCATTTTCTTCGCTTAATAACCTGAAGCTCAAAGCACGACTGATGAGCAGCTTGAGTTCTTCGATGTCAACCGGCTTGGTAATGTAATCAAAGGCGCCCTTTTTCATCGCCTCAACGGCACTTTCCACTGAAGAAAAAGCGGTGAGGACTATTACGGGCTGGGAGTACCCAGCCTGGAGCAGCACCGAGAGGGTGGTCAGGCCGTCCATTCCCGCCATTTTCATATCGAGGAGGATCAGGTCGACCTTATGACGAGCCAAGAAGGGTAAAACCTCATTGCCGTCCGCCACTTCTTCAACGCGAAAGTTCTCACCCGACAGGTTTACTTTGAGCATGGTCCGATGGGCGACATCGTCATCGACCAGCAGAATCGTTTCCTTCTTACTCTTTCCCACCATCCGTCCTCTTCCTTTTTGGTAAAACCAGCGTAACGGCCGTTCCTTTCCCCGAGGCGGTCTCAACCTCAAAAACTCCCTGGTGCTGCTCTATAATCTGATGGCTGACGGCCAGGCCAAGCCCGGTACCGGTCTTTCCTGTGGTAAAAAACGGATCAAACATTTTTTCGCGTTCGTGTTCGTTCATGCCTTTTCCGGTATCGGAGACTGTTACCCTGATATAATGCTCATCCTCTGAACTTGTCAGGGAAATCTCGCCTCCTGGCGGTGTCGCGTGAATACTGTTTTTGATCAGATTCATCAATACCTGGAGGAGCAAATCCGGGTCGGCGTCGACGGTAATACCGGTATTGCGCTGCCAGTGAAAGTTTAAGGCCTGGTTGGAAAAATCGCTTTCCATCAGGACCACGGTTTTTGCGATCAACTCATCCAAATCCACCGGCTGAAAGTGCGGCTCACGAGGTCTGGCGAATTGCAGCAGGCCGGAAACATTCCGGTTGAGTCGGTCGACCTCGCTTATCATGAGGTTTGCATAGCTTTTGCTTTCCTCATTTGCATCTGGTCGGCTACCGAAATAATGCGCAAACCCCCGCAGCGTTCCCAGAGGGTTCCGTATTTCATGGGCAATGCCGGCTGCCATCTTGCCGAGCGCCACCATCCGACGTGAACGTTCGAGCTGCTGCTCCATCTCCCGAATCGAACTCATGTCCCGTAAAATGAGTACCGTGCCGATAACTCTTCCTTCAGTGTTGATCAGGCGGGAACCGCTGATTTTGATGGGTATATGCCTGCCGTCATCCGTTATAAACTCATCCGACTGGTCAATATCGTTGTTGCATATATCATGACAATTAAAGGAACATCCGGGCAGGGTCTCAGTGATTGTTTTGCCATGGATTTCCTCTTTGGTCCGCCGGAATATCTCCTCGGCCTTCCTGTTGCAGGATACCACCCGGTCCTGAGCGTCAAGTGTGATAAGTCCGACGGGGATACTTTCAATGACGTTATCAGTATACAGCTTCATGTCGGTAAGTGTTGATTTGGCGACTCGTATCTGCTGGTATAAAAACAGGAAATATATACTAACACTGCTCAGGAGGAACAGAATCCCGCCCATGAAGATTGCATGCTGAACATCATGTTTACGGGCCATATTGAATTCATCCGTAATAAGACCGATAGAGATGATCTGTTTGTCAGGGCTGTCCGATGTTGCCGCCGAAGACATCCGATGGCTGTCGGCCATCATAGTATCCTGGCCATGTCTTTTGGATTGGAACAGATTGGATACCGTGAAGATCTGGAGTTCATTATGTAATTCGGTAACCGGCATTCCACTTCGGATTATGCGGTCAATTTGCTGAGCTGAAAGCATGGGGACAGTTGGAGATGCGGTCTGATCGATAACGCGATTCTTGTCGTTCACGATACGGATAAATGCAATGTCATTTTCCCGTATGATTTCGCTGATAAGGGTATGCAGGGGATTACCCTCAGTCATATGATGCATCATTGAGGTTCTGGTGCCGGCTTCAATGGAACGAATGACGGTTTCTCCTTTTTGCAGGAGAAACTGTTCCATCAAATCCTGCCCTCGACGGATATTCTTGTATGTGGAAAATCCAGTCAGGACCGCGAGGAGGACCGTGGCCAATATGAATCCGAGTGAGGCCCGGGAGAGCCGAAATGAGATCGGTGTTGAAGGGATCTCGTGTTTCCGGGGGGCATGTATTTTCATTCTGGACGCTTTCGTATGATGATGGCGGCTGGATTTGTGGGCTGGTGACGATGGTTTTGTGAATGATTGTCAAACCTTTTTATTTACAAACCAATGATGAACTATGATGTTGACTTGCGAAACATGATTGAACAAAAGATGCCGATCTTTCAAGGTGTCAATTTCAAGAGAACTGTTTGTTGCTTATTGCTGAGGGTGTAAGAGTGATGGTCGAGAACAATATAAAATCTGATTACCACTGAAACTCAGCCTCGACAGATTTATCCGTGGTAGGACATTATTTGTCATACCAACCATGGTAAGATACTCCCAAGAGTAACCTCAAGAGGAGCACGCCATGGCAAAAAACAAAATTCAGTTCCAAA
>JANOIV010000094.1:0-27271 GCA_031407875.1 Desulfobulbaceae bacterium
CTTTGCTTTCGTGCCCTGCCCGTAAACTCAACTGCCATTTCATAAAATATACCAATTATTAGTATCAGATAATAGTGCTTATCCGTTCTGAATCCGTAATGCCGCTTGTTTCAATACTGAATCTGATAAATGGCTGTAGCGCTCTGTCAGTGTGATGGTGGAGTGTCCAAGTAATTCTTTGATATGATATAGGTCAACGCCATCTATGGCCAGCCAAGAGGCATAGGTATGCCGCAAGGTGTGAAAAATAACCTTTTGCCGCCTGTCCGTTACGCCCTCATTGAGTTTCAAAGAGGCCACTGCCCGATTAAATGAATCGCTGATCTGAACGATCTTCTTTCCGTCACGTCCGGGGAAAACAAGATCGTCCGGGGCACCCGGTTTCTTGTCTTTGAGCATTGCCTTAACATCATCGGTAAAATAAACCGTGCGGTTCTTGCCGCTCTTTGTGCCCTTCAGAGTCGCCAAGGCAAGAGAGAGGTTAAAATCAGCCCATTGCAGGCTGAATACCTCTCCGGCACGTGCTCCTGTGTAAAGACTGAAAAGCGCCATATCATAAAGGTCTTGTGATCTCCTGGCCAGTTCTGCCAAGAGGTCACTTGCTTCCTGGCGGGACAAAAACCGAGTTCGGCTATTTTCCAACTTGGGCCTCTTCACGCCTCCCGTTTTTCCTGCAGGATTCAGCCCTATAAAGATTCTGTTGATTGCCGCGAAATTGAATACCTGCCGGACAATAGCAAGGCAATACTGAATACTCCTGGCTGATCGTCCTGCCTTGAGCATAGCCTTCTTGATCGCCTCCAGATGGAGGGGCATAATCTCCCGCATTGGTCGGCTGCCGATTGCCGGGCTGATCCATAAACGGAATAACGATTCTTCCCCCTCAGCACCTCGAACAGAGCGCCGGTTCTGCTGCACCTGTGGAAGGTATCGCTCAGCAAATATCTCGCCAAAGGTGATATTTTTGAGTGCTTCAATCTGCTCCTCTTGGGTTTTAGCCTCAAGCGCTGCTGCATTGTCGTTGCGATATTCCGCCAGGGTGAAGGGTGGAGTGTTGTCTTTCCGGTTGTCTCTCAGCTTTTGGGATATCTTCCTGGCGGCTTCCTCATCCCGGACATACTCACCTTCCCAGCCCAGGGCCTCAGAATGGGTCTTCCCTTGCCATTTGAAGGTCATGACATAGTAACGCAAGGGACGCTTCGATCTACCCACGCCTATTGTCTTCGTCGCGTGTTCACGGTATCGTAGTCCGGCATATTTTGACTTCGTCCATTCAGCCATTTTCAGACCTCCAGAAGAAACAGGTTGTACAGGTATAATCTGTACAACTTCATAAGGCTGCAGAGTCAGTACGTCGGAGTTTGTACAACCCCTGTACAACCTTTTCCATGATATAAGGTGAAACTGTATGAAGTAAGTTATACGGTAACTTGTTGAAAGTCAAGAGATAGTGATACTGCGTGAAACTGAGTGAAAGTCGAAAAACTGACTCTTAATCAGCAGGTCCCCGGTTCGACTCCGGGACGGCCCACCAGTAAAATCAAGCACTTATCGTTAATTCGGTAAGTGCTTTTTTGTTTTCCAGAGGTATGTTTCTATGCAGTTTCTATGAAATAAAAGCGCTATAAGTTCGTAGATGTGCCCCCTTTAAATGATTTTTTAATCTGCGAGGATGTCTATACTTCGATCCCCATTGGCTGGGTTTTGAAATTAATAAAGGATAGCCATAGCCCTTGATCCACCATAATCAATCAACTCATCGTAAGTTATGATACGTAATTCATTGTTTTTAGCTTGGTTAAAAAAATCTGCTTTATCATAGATGGCCTCGTAAAAAAATCTGTCTCAAATTGAGGCTGAAAATTGCAAGCGATCCAGGATTTGCACTTGGCCGCTGATAATATTGTTCAATCTGGTGGAAAAACAGCCTTTGAAAATTCGGACCAGTTCGATTGTGCTTCCAAAATGTACAATTCCGGTCGTTTTGCTCTTGTTTCGCCGTTTTCTGCACGCAGCTGCCCGCAGGATGTTGATTGCGGGGTTACTTTTAAGATCGCAGCAAGCGCACGGCCTTCAGGGGGCGAGACGAGCCGTTTTTTTGTCATACCGGATATAACAGTGATCGTTTTTCCCGGCCTCCGCTGGACAGTGTTCAAAGAGAGGACAGCTGGAACATGTCGATAATGACAAGGCTGCACTGAACACTGCCTTTCTTCTGTTTCACCTTTACAGGTTTGTGCCCTTACGGGTAGGCAGTGATCGCACCATCGTCAGAGAACTCGAAGTCGGAACGGGTACAGGTTGCATCTTGGGGTTTACACATGGTCGGAGCAACAAGCTCGAGCCCTCCTTGCCGGCATGTTCGTAGTTACAGGCACTGCTAAAAGAGAGTCAGCCAGTATCTCCTCGGGGGCAATATCTCGTTCCTGGGTTGCCTCGATGTAGGACAGGAGCGAAGAAATCGTTTTCTTAGGCAGTCCAGAGAAAGCAAGGTCTTATCACCTCACCCCCCTGGAACGTTTTCTTGACATGAAAAATGCCAGTATGCCGACGAAGAGGATAAACCCT
Organism: Desulfobulbaceae bacterium; assembly: GCA_031407875.1. Lineage (GTDB taxonomy): Bacteria > Desulfobacterota > Desulfobulbia > Desulfobulbales > Desulfocapsaceae > Desulfoprunum. Next base: position 2,569 of record JANOIV010000094.1, read on the forward strand.
GCCCCCATCCCGAGAAAGAATTTCCCCCAGCCACTATCAGAAGAAGAGACCGCTTTCGGCTGTTCTACAGGCGCTGCAGGCTGGGGGGCAGGGACGTCATTTTTTTTCGCAGGCGGTGTCACCGGTTTGCTCACTGCAACAGCAGCTTCCGGCTTCGGCGGCAGCAGGACAAATCCCTTGGCCAGCAGTTCCGAGGCCTTGGCATCACGGATCTTGCGGTCTTTACTACCCATGACTATGGCAATGATCCGGACCCCACCCTTTTTGGCGGTAGCCGCTATAGAAAAACCGGCAGCTTCGAAATAGCCGGTCTTGAACCCATCGCAGCCATCCACCTGGCCCAGAAGATGATTGTGATTGCGCATGATAAATTTATTGTCCCGAAACCCCCGTTCCCTGGTGCCGGTGTATTTCAGGGCCTCTGGGCGGCTGGCCAGGGCACGGCATAAAAGAGCGAGATCGCTCGCCGTGGTTTCGTCTGTCCTTTGTCCCTCCGCCGGAGGCAGGCCATGCACGGAGTAGAAGTGGGTGTTCTTCATTCCCAACTCCGCTGCCTTCTGATTCATCAGGGCAACAAAGCCCTCCTTTGAGCCGGATACGTGGACGGCCAGGGCAACGGCCGCGTCATTGGCCGATTGCACCGCCAACGCATACAAGAGATCTTCAACCGAAAATTGCTCCTTCGGATCAAGATAGACCTGTGAACCACCTGTCTTTGCCGCCTCTATGGTCACCTGGACCATATCCGCCAGTTTTAATGTCCCCTGTTCAATCCGTTCTAGGATAACCAGAAGATTCATCAGCTTGATTACCGAGGCCGGAAATACAACGGTTTCAGGATGATCAGAGAAGAGGATTTTGCCTGTATCGGCTTCTATGACAAGGGCGGAAACATATGGATCCTTGGCAATGGAATTTATCTTGGCACGACCGGCCCATGCCGCCTGGGCGGTCAGCATAAAGACAACAAGTAACAGAGCAATACGTTTCATAATCCTCTTGATACAGCCGTGGAATTTTGCATCGGCAAGAAAAATAGCTTTTTCAGACCTTATTGGACGAAGCAAAAAGAAGTGAACAGTGATAGGTGGTGAAGTGATGGTCGGTTGGGTGATAAGTATATACCAGGAACGGCCAGACGCTATTTACCGGCTGGACGTACTGCATCGTAACCAGTTTTAACATCTCGGGCAAGTCTTTTTAGGAGCCGGTTGGGTGGCAGTTGTGGCAGGTTGCCAGGAGGACGACAGCCGTATAACCGGCCAACCTCCCGGCTGATGTGGGACATGCAGGTCGGCCGTGCGACTCTCGGGATCGATACCAGATAAGAGAGGGAAACTAATTTTCTTTCGTGGCTCTGAAGAATTCTCAGCAAGAAATGTTGCACGAAGCCAACTCCAGTGGGATTGGGACTTGTTTGTAGCTGAGAAAGTCGCTGCTTCTTAAAAAACCAGAGTTGCTGGGCTATCCAGCAACTTGAGCTGAGTTTCATTCATAGCCATATTTTCTTTTGATAAAACCCCGGCTTTGCCGGGGAACAACAAAAGTTGGTGTAGTGCCCACCAAGCTGACAAAAATGCCATATGCTTTTAACATTCGCGGTTGCGTGCTAATAGGGGTAACACCTGAATACTTCATGAAACAAAGTCCGCTTTAGTCGGATGAGCTGAAAATGATTAATATGAATTTCTAGTCTCTAAGAAATAGGGTGGTTGTGGATTTGAGTCCATAAAAAGGGCTGTGAGGCTATCGCCAATATAAGGGGCGGGAGTTACTGATTCATCCTTTGGATATGGCAAAAAAAGGCTGATACATGCAAAACTGTATCGGCCTTTTTTTTGGCATTAGAAAATAAAAAGGAGGCGGGCAGGAGCGGTACAACCTACCGACAAAGAAAAGGAGCCTAGAGTTTAAAAACATTAAGTTCCTGAATTTATTGGTGCGCCCGGCGTGATTCGAACACGCGACCTACGGATTAGAAGTCCGTTGCTCTATCCAGCTGAGCTACGGGCGCAGGGAGATAAAATTGATTTGAAAGGGCGTTGAAACTGCTGCAACGCAACATGCATAAATGAATGCAATCCCGGATGAGATCACGGACGACATAATAACCAAAGAGCGCCAAAAAGCAACTTCATTCTTGCTTACTCCTCGCCTCCACACACCCTTTTCCACACCGGTCCATTTTCGGTGTCAATGACCGTAATGCCTTTTTCAGCCAGCTCAAGACGTGCGGCATCGGCGGCCGGCCAATCCTTATCGGCGCGCGCCTGCTCCCGGCGCTGAATAAGAGCGGTGATCTCCGGCACTAAAGGGCAGCCTTTCAGGCGAAAGATCTGCAGTATTTGATTCATCCGCTGCAGACTCTCAAGTATGTAATTCTTCTGATCAAGATCGAGATGATTGACCTGCAGGACAGGATGTGTTTTGCCGATGAAATTATAGATCGCCCCCATGCCCTTGGAGACATTGAGATCATCATCCATAGCCTCGAAGAATTGCTCCTCCATGGCCGAGACAAAGGCGGTGATTTCCGGATGCGGTTTACCCGGAGGCAGACAGAGAAGCTTACAGGTAAATTCATCAAGCCGCCGCAGGGCCGTACGGACGTTTTCCAAGCGCTTGTAGGAAAAATTGATGGGCTTGCGATAGTGCACGGAAAGCAGCATGAAGCGCACCTCCCTGGCGGTAAATCCTCGCCCCAGCGTATCACGCAGGGTCACGACATTTCCCGTCTCTGTCGACATCATTTTGCCATCCACCAACACCAGTTCGGAATGCAGCCAGTACCGTGCCAAAGGTTTGCCGGTTAGGGCTTCGGCAATGGCGATCTCATTTTCATGGTGCGGAAAGATCAGATTTCGGCTGCTGGTATGGATATCAAGCGTCTCTCCCAGATTGCGGGTAGCCATAGCCGAACATTCCACATGCCAGCTTGGCCGGACGTTGCCCCAGTCGGTCTCAAAAAAGATGCCCTTCTTCAATTCAGAAAGAGTTGATCGCTTCAAGAGTGTGAAATCACGGGGATTATCCTTTTCATAATTATCAAGATCAACCGTTTTGCCCAGTTGGATCTTGCTCAGATCAATCCCGGAAAGCCGGCCATACTTCTTGAATTTGGAGATATCGAAGTAGATCGACCCAAGCTTCTCATAGGCATAGCCTTTATGAATGAGCTCGTGGGCAATTTCGATCATATCAGGGATATGCTCAGAGGCCTTGGGATAACCGCTGGCCCTCTTGACCTCCAGGGCATCGATATCCTGCATGAAGCCTTCTATATAACCTTCGGTGAATTCCTTCAACGGCTGTCCCGCCGCCTCGGCCCCGGCTATGGTATTGTCGTCGATATCGGTGAAGTTCATGTACGATTCGACCGTCATGCCCTTTGACTCCAAATAGCGGGTGATCAGATCGGAGACGATAAAACGGCGACAGAGTAGGAGGTTGGCGGATTCGTAGGCCGTAGGGCCACAGGAATAGAAGGTGACATGTTTTTCCTTCTGGGGAGTGAAGATCTCTTTTTTCTTGGAGAGGGTGTTGAAAAACTTGAGCTGGGACTTTTTCTCCTCCACTTTTTTCGACGGGGTGAAGAGGGGCGTGCTGAGATAACGCTCGCCTCCATCGGGGAGCAAAGCAACCACCAGCCCGCTCTCAAGATTGCCGGCATAATCGATGGCCGCCGAAATGGCCGCACCACTACTCATGCCGACCAGCATCCCTTCATAGCGGGCCAGATTTCTGGCCATCCGGAAGGCATCTTCATCCTCGATTCGGACGATCCGATCCGGGACGCTTTTATCAAATATACCGGGCTTGTACGACTCTTTCATATTCTTGAGGCCCTGGATCTTGTGCCCCAGATAGGGTTCAACCGCCACGATTTCGACATGGGGCTGAAACGCCTTAAACCAGGCACATAAACCCATGACGGTACCCGAGGTGCCCAGGGTGGCCACCACATGGGTGAGCTTTCCACCGGTCTGCTGCCAGATCTCCGGTGCCGTCCCGTAATAATGGGCCTTCCAGTTGGCCTCGTTATTGAACTGGTCGGTAAGAAAATAGCGATCGGGAAACTCTCTCGCCATGGCATAGGATTTCTCAATCGCCCCGTCAGTACTCCTTTTGGCTGGTGTGAGCAGGATCTCGGCGCCGTAGGCCTGCATGATTTTACGACGCTCAATAGAAGCTGACTCGGGCATCACCAGGACGCATCTGTAGCCCTTGGCTGCGCAGACCATGGCCAGACCAATGCCGGTATTGCCGCTGGTGGCCTCAAGGACGATCTTGTCCTTTGTCAACTCGCCGCTGGCCTCTCCCGCCTCGATCATGGCAAGAGAAATCCTCTCTTTGATCGAGCCCCCGGGATTTGATGACTCCAGTTTACCGTAGATCGATACGGAATCTTTTTTAAAAAGTCTATTGATCCGAACCAGAGGGGTATTGCCGATAACGTCCAGTATTGTATCGTATAGCATCATCCAACCGAAATAATAATCGTATTAATATCGAGCCTCTCTCCCCTGCCGGAACAAGAGGACCATCCTGCTGGCCGTCATATGGTGTAATGGAAAATACCCCTTTCCACTTAACGGTCAAGTCAATTCTTCAGCGATTCTCCAACCATGAGGGAATGCCCTCTATTCTCTTTTGCAGGCGTGGGCCAGATACCAGAAGCGCAGGAGGGCCTCCCGACATTGCTCGTCAGCGATAAAGGCGATCTGTCGCTCAAAGGCGGCAACTTCAGCGGCAGGAGGAGGAATAAAGCGCAGCGCAGGCTCTCTCTCAGGTTCTTTCACTGTCCGGCCTTCGGGCAGGGAGAGCTTAATATCCTGCAGTGTCGATTTCCTGAGAGAGGCATTGATAGTATCGAGCAGATAATGCTTCTGAAACCGCAACTGCTGCAGCCAGGCGGAATTATCGACCTCGAGCCAGAGAACGCCGCGACTGATCTTGAGAGGACGGCAATGTTCACCTGTTTCCGGATCAACAATTTTCTGCCAGTCCTGGAAGATCGAATGCAGATCAAGCTGCACCTCCCAGCCACGGTCGCGTATCAGATGAGGCAGCATATCCGCCAGCACCTGCTGTCTCCTGTCGTTCTTCTGCATTATCGTCGGTATCCTGTTGAAAGAGGGTCTTCAACTCTCTTTACCGGTAAAACGCCGGGTTCGCAAGTTCAGCGCATCGTTTGAAATACAAAAGGCCCGCATACCTCAAAAAAGGCATGCGGGCCATCGCCACGCTGAAAAAAGCAAACTGGCGCCTAGTATACGGTCAGATATTCGTCAAGCTCCCAATCAGTGACTGTCATCCTGAACCTGTCCCACTCCTTCTCTTTGGCCGCGATATACTTCTCAAAGATATGCTCTCCGAGGGTCGCCTTGGCAATGGGGCTGGCCTTGAGTTCTTCGATAGCCTCTTTCAGACTGCCCGGCATGACCGAGATACCTTCCTCCTCCATCTCGGCCTGACTCATCTTGAAGATATCCCTTTTCACTTCGGCAGGCGGAGTGAGGTTGTTCTTCACACCATCCAGACCGGAATTGAGCATCATTGCCAGGGCCAGATACGGATTGCAGGTCGGATCCGGGCAGCGGATCTCGGTACGGGTGGAGATACCGCGAGAGGCCGGAATACGGATCAGGGCCGAGCGGTTGGACGCAGACCAGGCGGCATATACCGGCGCCTCATAACCGGGGACAAGGCGCTTGTAGGAGTTGACCAGCGGATTGGTCACAGCCGAAAAGCCGCGGGCACCTTTCAAAGCGCCGGCAATGTAGGCATAGGCCACCTTGGAGAGCTGCAGCGGGTCCTTCTCATCAAAGAAGGCATTGGTGCCGTCGAGGTTGAAGAGAGACTGGTTGGTATGCATACCGGAACCGTTGATGCCGAATATCGGTTTGGGCATGAAGGTCGCATGCAGGTTGTATTTGGCGGCGATTGACTTGACAACCCACTTGAAGGTCACGGTATTGTCGGCGGCAGTCAGGGCATCGGCATACTTGAAGTTGATCTCGTGCTGACCCTCGGCAACCTCATGGTGCGAGGCCTCAATCTCAAAGCCCATCTGCTCGAGGACCTCGATGATCTCACGCCGGCAGTCATTGGCCTTGTCCTCCGGATCGAGGGAGAAATAGCCGGCCACGTCATTGGTGATGGTGGTGGGCAGACCATCCTCATCTCGTTCAAAGAGGAAAAATTCACACTCGGTACCGACGTTCATGGTATAGCCGAGCTCTTTGGCCTCGGCCAGAACCCGTTTGAGATTGACCCGCGGGCAGCCGATAAACGGCGTGCCATCCGACTTGTAGACATCGCAGATTATACGGGCGGCCGCTACTCCGTCCCTATTTCTCCAGGGCAGGACAGTGAAGGTATTGTAATCGGGCTTGAGGTACATATCTGACTCATTGATACGGACAAATCCGTCAATAGAGGAGCCGTCGAACATGATATTACCGTCCAGGGCCTTGCCGATCTGGCTCTTGGGGAGGGCAACGTTTTTCATGAAGCCGAAAATGTCGACGAACTGGAGGCGAAAAAAGTGAATATTCTCGTCCTCAATAATCTGCATTATTTCTTCTCTGGTCATTGTGAAGGTCTCCTTATCTTGATGTGGTTTCCTGGTATCAACAGATTAAAACCGAATCCTCAGTCAATACCTAAATAACATTTCCGACGTTTTTTGCAACAATCAATGAAATATTTATTACATGATTGTCATTTTTTACTACAAAAGCCTCTGCTATTGAGAGAGAAATGAGAGGTCGTTTATCTCTCTTTTCTGCCTAGGGCGTATAACAACCCATGCACAACTTCTTTTTGAAAATCAGGATCCAGCAGCTTCTGTCCTCTGGTGTCAAGGACATAAAAGACGTCAATCAGCTGTTCGACCTCCGTGGCAATATAGGCTTTATGGATATTCATACCAAAATCAGCCAGGGTCTGGGTGATCTGGTAGAGTTGCCCCGGGAGATCGGCGGAGTAGACCTCTATCACTGAGTAGACGTCCGAACTCTCATTGTCAACAATCACCCGCGGCATGATCCTGCTCGTCATCTCAAGACGACGTCCGTATGTCGATGAGAGTTTTTTGTACAGTCGATGCCCGAGACCGAGCCGATGGGCGATGGCCAGATCGAGATCCCGGTTCAGGGCCAGCCAGTCTTTCTCGCCAAAACTGAGACCATCCAGGGGTCGCACATCAAGGACATCAACCACCGTCCCGTCATCCCAGGTAAAGATCTGGGCCTTGACCACCGCCAGATTGTTCAACGCCACCACCCCGCAGATCTTGGCCAGAAGTCCCGGACGATCATTCGACATGACCAACAGGGTCCAGATATCACCATGCCCATGGGCTACAACCAGCGACTTCTGACGCAGAATTCGCAGATTATCCCGGTGAATGCGGATATGCTCGGCCACCATCTCCGGGGTAAAACTGAGAATATAATCAGCAGAGAGACTGGCCGGGTCGATACGGGGCGGCGCCTCTCTGGCCAGCAACTCCTCCACCTGCTCACGCAACCAAGTGACGCCCTGCTCAACTTGCTGCTCAAGCATGACGGCCTCTCGGGAATGGTCACCAGAAAAGTCCAAATACGGCAGTATCTTGAGAAACATTTCCTGCATCAGGGCAGCCTTCCAGCCACTCCAGGCCGAAGGTCCAGTTGCTCGGGAATCGGCAATCGACAGGAGGTAGAGCATCGCCAGCCGCTCGGTATTACCGACTGTCTCGGCGCAGCGCTGGATAAATGCCACGTCGTTCAAATCTCTGCGCAGGGCATTTTCCGGAATGAACAAGTGATACTGCACCAGAAAACTGAGGAGATCGCGGTCCCCGGCCGACAATCCCAGACGTCGACCTACTGCGATGACAAGCTGGGCCCCTTCCAAACAATGCTCCTTCCCCGACCCCTTGCCTATATCGTGCAGCAAGGCGGCAAGATAGAGGACATGCGGTGAGACTACCTGCCTGTACACGGCCTCCTGCTCCCGACTCACCCGGCGCAGTTCGGCAATCGCCTGCAGCGAATGCCTATCAACGGTATAGACATGATAGACATCATGCTGCGCCAATGTTACAATTTTTGAAAATTCAGGGATATAGGCCGGAAGTATCCCCGTTTCGAGCATCACCTCAAGGACTGCAAAGACATTTTCCGCCTCAACCAGGATCGCCAAAAAGGCCTTGGACATTCTGGGAGATGATCGCACTTTTTCGCTGATCAGGTCCAGGTTGCTCGCGACGACCTTGCGCGTCCGATGATGGAGCGGCAGGCCCGAGCGGGCCGAGGCCAGAAACACCCGCATCAGAATGTGCGGCCTGGCCTGCAACTGCTGACCCGAGGCCACCAGCTGCACCCGGCTGTTGCGGATCTCTATGCCTTTCTCGATCTCCCTGTCAGGCACGTGCACATGCCCCTTGCCCGCAAGCCCCAGGACCTCATCCACATGGTCAAAAAACAGATCGGTGGTCACGGCAACAGTCTGCAGATGCCGGTAGACATCACGCATGAAACCTTCAACCGCCAGAACTCCGCTGCTGTTCTTGTACCCGAAGGCCTCCGCCATATCCTCCTGCTTCTCGAGATAGAGTTGGTCGTTTTTGCGACGACTCACATAATGGAGCCTGTTGCGCAAACGGACCAGCATCTCCCAGGAGGCCGCGAATTCTTTCTGCTCTTCTTCAAGGAGAAGGCCTGCCCGGAAAATGTCTTCCATTCCGGCAAGACCAAAGACCACCTTAGCCGTCCACGCCATGGCCTGAATATCCCTCAGGCCACCCTTTCCCTCCTTGATATGGGGCTCGAGGAGATAGCTGTGCTGGCCGAAGCGAACCCGCCGATGGTCGCGGTGCTGCTTCATCTTCTCGACAAAGGCCTCCCGCTGGCCCTCGACAAAGCTGTCCATGTACTGTGTCATCAGATTTTCAAAGAGCTCTGTCGAACCGACGACGAGCCGGGCATCCAGCAGCGCCACCTGAAAAAAATAATCCTCGGCGGCATGCTGCAGGGATTCCTCGACAGTTCGCACACCATGCCCCACTTCCAGGCCGCTATCCCAGAGTGGATAAAAAACCGCAACGGTGATTTCTTCCACCCGTTCCTTGAAATCCGGGTGATAGAGCACCATCAGGTCTATATCCGAGAATGGAAAAAGCTCCTGCCGCCCATAGCCGCCAAGGGCGACAATTGCGACCGCCCCATCAACCCCGGCCGTCCTGATTCGGGAAAAACAGTCCACAATAAACTCATCAACGAGCTTACTATGGCTAAGGAGCAGGGATCCGCCACTCAATCCCTGCTCCCAGAGCTTCTCGAGAGCAGCACGCTCTGTGCGAAGAAGCACGGTCATTACTTAGACCGCATCGCGGTCCTCTTCTCCTGTTCGCACCCGAACGACACGCTCGACCGGCAGTACAAAGATTTTCCCATCACCTATCTTGTCGCTGTTGGCGGCAGCCCTGATCTTATCGACAATGAGATCCACCTGCTCCGCGGGAACAACGATCTCGATCTTGATCTTGGGAATAAAATCGACGACATATTCAGCACCACGGTAGATCTCGGTATGCCCCTTCTGGCGACCATAGCCCTTTACTTCAGTGATGGTCATTCCTTTGATGCCCAACTCATTCAGGGCATCCTTCACATCATCGAGCTTGAACGGTTTAATGATAGCTTCAATTTTTTTCATAATTATCCTCTTAGTAAGCCCTCTCTCTCCCCTGCGAGTCTGCCCCGCAGGGATAGGAATATTCAACGATCCGGCAAAGACACCTGGGTATCAGATACTGTATCCTACCTCACTGTGTTCCACCACATCAAGACCCTGCTGCTCTCCATCACTATCTACACGAAGACCAACTGTCGCGTCTATCACTTTCAGAATGATAAATGTTACAACCACTGAGTAGGCAATGGTTGCCCCGGCACCAATGGCCTGAACCAGCAACTGCTTGGGATTGCCGTGCAATAGACCCTGATATCCGACCGAGGCAAAGATTCCGGTTGCCAAGGCACCCCAGAGTCCGCCGAGTCCATGAACCGCAACGACATCCAATGCGTCATCATAACCAAGCTTACCCTTCATTATTACCCCAAGATAGCAAAGAACGCCAGCGACCCCACCAATCACTACTGCCCAAATGGGGGTGACAAAACCGCAGGCGGGGGTAATGGCAACAAGCCCGGCCACAGCACCAGAGGCAGCACCGAGAGTGGTGGGCTTACCCTGAATCTTCCACTCGGCCAGCACCCAGGTCAGTGCACCGACTCCCGTTGCCAACTGGGTCGTCATAAGAGCTAGGGCTGCAATAGGACCGGCCGTCAGGGCACTACCGGCATTAAATCCGAACCAGCCAAACCAGAGGATGCCGGCGCCCAGTACGGTCATGGGCACGTTGTGAGGATGCATCGCCTCTTTGCCCCAGCCCTTACGTTTACCAATAACAATGGCACACACCAGGGCGGCCGCACCGGAGTTGATATGGATAACAGTACCGCCGGCGAAATCCAGAGCACCCATGTCGGCGAGCCAGCCGCCGCCCCACACCCAATGACAGACCGGTAAATAGACAAAACTGACCCAGAGACTGGTGAAGAGCAGATAGGCCGGAAACTTCATTCGTTCGGCATAGGCACCGGTAATGAGCGCCGGAGTAATGATGGCAAACATCAACTGAAAGGCGCAGAACAGGAGATCAGGAATGGTCCTGCCTGTACCCTTATCCCAGCTCACATTCTGCAAGAATGTAAAATCGAGGTTGCCGATAACATTGCCCACATCCGGGCCGAAGGCCAGGGAATATCCGTAAACGACCCAGATAATTGACACAATTCCCAGGCAAAGAAAGCTTTGCATGGTTGTCGACAAGACATTTTTACTGCGCACAAGACCACCATAAAACAGTGCCAGCCCAGGCGTCATCAGCATAACCAGGGCTGTGGCTATGAGCATAAAAGCGGTATCTCCAGTATTCAGTTCCATAAATTTCTCCTCTGTTGCATTGTCTTCAATACATGATTTGGACGAGAGTTATGTCGACTACCGGCCCGTACGCAGTCATCAATCAGCTAATTGTTATAGGCGGTCTCGGAATGTTCTGTAAAGTCCATTCCCTCCTCCTCTGCCTCTTCCGAAAGCCTCATTCCCATAGTGGTATGAATCGCTTTAAAGAGAAGCCAACTGACAACAAAGGCATACACGCCGACGACCACAACACCCAGCGCCTGCTTAACAAGTTGGGCTGAACTTCCAGCCAACAAACCATCCACTCCGTTCGGGTTGACCTGTGTCGAGGCGAAAATCCCGAGACAAAGTGTGCCAATCATTCCACCGACTCCATGAATCCCCACCACATCAAGAGAATCATCAAGCCCCATACGTCCTTTGGCGCTGATGGCCAGATAGCAGATAATTCCTGCCAGACCTCCAATTATGATCGCCGAGTTGGGTCCAACAAATCCCGCTGCCGGGGTTATCGTTGCCAATCCTGAAATAGCCCCGGAAGCTGCCCCCAAGGTCGTTGCCTTACCCCGGGTAAGCCATTCCATCACCACCCACAACAACATACCTGCCATGCCTGCCAGGTGAGTAGAGACAAAGGCCGTTGCCGCCACTTCATCGGCTGCCAGCGCCGACCCACCGTTAAAACCAAACCAGCCAAACCAGAGCAACCCCGCTCCCAACATGGTCATCGGCAGATTATGGGGCATAAAACTGACCTTCCCGAACCCTTTTCGCGGCCCAAGAACCAACACTCCTGCCAGGGCTGCCGCACCACACGTTACATGCACAACCAGACCGCCCGCAAAATCGAGCACCCCGATCTTGCCCAGCCAGCCCCCCTTGCCCCAGATCCAGTGACAGACCGGATTATAGACCAGAACCGCCCACAACACGGCAAAGATCAGAAAGGGCACAAAACGCACACGTTCAGCAAAGGCCCCGGTGATAAGGGCCGGGGTGATGATGGCGAACATGCACTGGTAGATCATGAATACGCTCTGCGGTATGGTCGTTGCGTAATCAGGACTGGGGGTATTGGTCACACCATGGAGGCCAAACCATGAAAGATCACCAATCAGCCCATGCACATCAGGACCAAACGACATCGAATAGCCGAAATAGACCCACTCAATCGATATCAGGGCGACCAGGAACAAACTCTGCATGATCGTTCCCAGAACATTCTTGCCACGTACCATCCCTCCGTAAAACAGGGCCAACCCCGGTGTCATGAGCAACACCAGCCCGGCAGAAGCCAGGATAAACGCCGTATCCGCCTTATTCATTGTGCTCTCCCTTAAAGATGAGGACTTGCACATGATGGACGTCCATCATGCTCTTACCCCTGTTCAGCAACAAAAATGGATTATTAAGACATTTTCGTTACTATATTACTTTTCTTTGTCGCGAAGATAACACAATTGAATAATATTTCAACCGGCTGTTTCTTATAATACAAAAGCCGTGCCAAACCCTATTTTAATATTTATTATACTGTTTTTATAATATAATTATTAATTTTCCAGCTCGAGCACGATGTTCGTTTTTTACTATTTTGTTATATTTTAATTTTATGATTACATTTTTGTCTTCTTCTATAAACAAACCGGTTCTCCGACATCACCACTCACCCTTGGTATATAAGCGGTTTTTGAATTCCTCAGGCATACGGTGATGAAAATCAAACAGGTGAATCCTTGACAAGCGGTACAATTTGTGATGATATGATTGTCATTACAGATAATTGGCCGGATTTATCGTTGACACTGGTCTGGATTCAGACGTAAGGGCTGCAGTTTCACTAGGCGGCAAGCAGGCGAGACTAAGCCTCACCACCGATCGTATCCCTGGCTGCCAAAGTCCTTCGCCTACGAAGATCGCATACCCTCTTTAGAGGTTGGTAAAATGCCGAAAATGGAAAAGAGAAAATTCATCAGATACGACTCACTCTTCCTGCTGGATTATATCGTCGTGGACGGGGAGGGCAACAGGGGTGTCTATTCAATGGGTCGCACTCTCGATGTGTGCGTGGATGGGATAAAGCTGGAGATTCTCAACCGCCTTGAGAAAGGAACACTGCTCTTAATTACGGTGGGATTTGAGGACGACCTCATCGAATTGATCGGCGAAGTTACCCATACATCTCAAAAAGATGGGCGTTTTGTTTCGGGCATAGCCTTCCGCAGAATCACCAAAAGGGGCAGGGCAATCCTCGCCAAATACTCGGTGGCCTTCCAACTGCGTAAGAAAGAACCGGAGAAATCGGGCGGAACGGTCGGCTCACTGTAACACCGACCAGCCCGTCATTACCTCCTCAAAAAACTCTCACTTCTACCGCCCGTAGTCATCATCGAAACGGACTATATCGTCCTCTCCCAGATAGCTGCCAATCTGCACCTCAATGAGCTCCAGAGCAATTACCCCGGGGTTTTCCAGCCTGTGCGCCGTGCCGGCAGGAATATAGGTCGACTCGTTCTCATGGAGCAGAATCACCACTTCGCCATTGGTCACCCTGGCCGTACCGGTCACCACAACCCAGTGCTCATAGCGATGATGGTGCATCTGTAGAGAGAGTTTGGCCCCCGGATTGACGGTGATCCGTTTCATCTGGTAGCGAGTCTGCTCCTCAAGAACCGTATAACTCCCCCACGGTCGATAGACGGTGGCATGACAGATAAACTCCTTGCGCCGGGCCTTTTTCAGGTGCGCAACCACCTTTTTCACCTCCTGCGATCGAGAGAGAGGGGCAACCAGTATCGCATCGGCGGTTTCCACCACCAAGGTATCTTCCAGGCCGACTACCGCGACCAGCATATCTTCCGATCTGATCAGACAATTTCGGGTATCCTCCAGAAGGACATCTCCCTGGCAGACATTACCCGCACTATCCTTCGCCAGTACCTGCCACAGAGCCTGCCAGGAACCGATATCGCTCCAGCCCAGATCGGCTGCGACAACTGCTGCCTTTTCGGTCTTCTCCATCAGGGCGTAATCGATGGAGTCACTCGGGCATCCGGCCATATGTTCGTCATCAAGACGATAAAAGCAACCATCCCGCGTGCCGGACCTGACGGCCCCTGTCATACAGGCGACTATTTCCGGGGCATGCAGCGCCATTTCAGCTTGAAAGGTCTGGGCGGAAAAGGCAAACATGCCGCTGTTCCAGTAGTAATTGCCGCTTTGCAGGTATTGCTCCGCCACCTCCCGCGTCGGCTTCTCCTTGAAGGACAGAACCGCAGAACCCTCACCCCTCTCTATATAGCCATAACCCGTTTCCGGATGCTGGGGCGTTATACCAAAGGTCACAACGGCACCACGACCGGCAAGCTCGACTGCCTCAGCCACCACCTCGATGAACCGTTTTTGATTCCTGACAATATGATCAGCAGGCAGAACGAGCAGGATCGCCTCCGGATCGCCATGCTGGAGAGCATACTCGACCGCGGCGCAGATGGCCGGAGCCGTATTGCGGCCTATCGGCTCCAGCAGAATCGTATAGTTATGAAAAAGGCCCAAGTCATCGATTTGCGTCCGGGTGATAAAGCGATGTTCTTCACCCACTACAATAAGTGGAGCCAGGGTCTCCGGCAAAGCATTGGCCCGCAGCAGGGTAGTCTGCAGGAGCGAGGTACGATCCGTCAGCTGCAGCAGCTGCTTGGGATAGAGCTCCCGGGATAAGGGCCACAATCTGGACCCTGTACCGCCTGCGAGTATTATTGGTTGAATTTTCCGCACGTTCAATCCTCTCTCCTGGATACACCCCGCCAAGACCGTCTGTCTTCTCGGGATAAAGTTATTTAATGAGACCGAGCAGTTCATCTGTCTTTGTCTTGAGCAGCCGGACATCACCCCTCGTCTCCACGTTCAGCCTTAAAAGAGGCTCGGTATTGGATTTGCGGATATTAAAGCGAAACTCAGGAAAAGCAATACTGAGTCCATCCGTGAAATCCTTCTCTCCTGCGTCATAGACCTTCTCCACCGCCCTGATGACCGCATCGGGGTCACCGACCTTGTTGTTGATTTCCCCGGAGACCGGAAAGGCCGCCATCCGCGCCGATACGAGCTGGGAGAGCGTGGCCCTGCGCCTGCTCAGCAGAGAGCAGACCAGCAGCCAGGGGATCATCCCGGAGTCACAGTAGCCGAAATCCCTGAAATAGTGGTGGGCCGACATTTCGCCTCCGTATATCGCATCCTCCTGCCGCATCCGCTCCTTGATAAAGGCATGTCCTGTTCGGGTCATGATGGGCACGCCGCCGGCCGCCCGCACAAGCTCTTCGGTATTCCAGGTAAGTCGTGGGTCATAGAGTATCCTGCCCCCCGGCTCTTTCTCCAGCATCTCTTGGGCCAGAAGGCCAACAATGTAATAACCCTCGATAAAATTGCCGGTTTCATCCCAGAAGAAACAGCGGTCAAAATCCCCGTCCCAGGCAATGCCCATGTCCGACCCGGATTCCAGCACCATCCTCGCTGTCTCGGCACGGCATTCAGGCAGCAGAGGATTCGGCACACCGTGCGGGAAAGTGCCATCCGGCTCATGGTGGACCTTGATAAATTCAATCGGCAGATGGGCTTCCAGGAGATCGATTATGGCGCCGGCGCAGCCATTGCCGCTGTTCACCACCAGCTTCAGTGGTCGCAACCCCCCGGAATCGATAGAGCCGAGCAGGTGGTGGATATATCTTTCTTTACCGGATATCACCTCACGCCTTCCCGGCCGGGAAGACGCCCCGAGCAGGCTACTGCCGACTATCCGTCTGCCCATCTCCAGCAGCCCGGATTCGCCGGTGACCGGTCGGGCGCCCCGAGTCACGATTTTCATGCCGTTGTAATCGGCCGGATTGTGGCTGGCCGTGACGATGATGCCGCCATCCACTCCCTCCTCTTCCATACTGAAAGCGGCATGATACATCTCTTCCGTGCCGCAGAGCCCGAGATCGAGGACATCGACACCCGAATCCAGCAGACCGGAAGAGAGGGATTCGGCAAGTTCGGCGCTCGTCAGACGGATATCGCGGCCCACGACCACCTTTTTTACCTCATAGACGGCAGCGAAGGCACGGCCGATATCATAGGCCAATTGTGGATGCAATTCTTCCGGCACCTTCCCCCGGATATCATAGGCCTTGAAACAGGCGGGCAGAGAACATTCCATTTTTTGCGTTTCCTTTTTCAGAGAGGGTCGTTATATTCGCAGATCTACCGACCGATAGTAAAAGATATCCAACCCAACATCAAGAACAACCATCCTGCATACATACAGAAGAACAACCATGAAAGGTATCATCCTCGCCGGGGGCTCCGGCACGCGTCTTTATCCCCTCACCAGAGTCATCAGCAAGCAACTGATCCCCGTCTACGACAAGCCAATGATCTACTATCCGCTGTCGGTCCTCATGCTGGCCGAAATCCGGGAGATCCTCATCATCTCGACGCCCCATGACCTGCCCGGCTTCAGGGAACTCTTCAAGGATGGCTCGCACCTCGGCCTCTCCATCAGCTATGCCGAGCAACCAAAACCCGAGGGACTGGCCCAGGCCTTTCTCATCGGCAAGGAGTTCATCGACGGTGATTCCGTCTGTCTCATCCTGGGCGACAATATCTTTTTCGGACCCGGCTTTTCTAAAATTCTCAGGGAAAGTACCCGGCTCACCAGCGGCGGCCTGATCTTCGGCTATATGGTCAGTGATCCCGAGCGCTATGGCGTGGTGGAATTTGATGCCCAAAACAAGGTGGTCGGCATCGAGGAAAAACCGGCTCGCCCCAAATCGAGATATGCGGTTCCGG
Organism: Desulfobulbaceae bacterium; assembly: GCA_031407875.1. Taxonomy (GTDB): domain Bacteria; phylum Desulfobacterota; class Desulfobulbia; order Desulfobulbales; family Desulfocapsaceae; genus Desulfoprunum. The sequence continues at coordinate 19,372 of JANOIV010000094.1, forward strand.
GCCTCTATTTTTACGATAATGATGTTATTGCCATCGCCGAGCAGGTCGGGCCTTCGGCCCGCGGTGAGCTGGAAATCACCGATATCAACAATGAGTATCTGCGGCGCGGCACCTTAAAAGTCCAGCCACTGGGCCGTGGTTTCTGCTGGCTCGATACCGGCACCCACGAATCGCTGCAGCAGGCCGCAAGTTACGTGCAGGCCGTGCAGGACAGGCAGGGCCTGAAAATTGCCTGCATTGAAGAGATCGCCTATCAGCTCGGCTACATCACCCTCGATCAATTACTCCATCTGGCCGGCGATATGCTGAAAAATCAGTATGGCCAATATATCACCGAAGTCGTCGCCGAAATGAAAAATTCACGCTGAGGGATACCATGAAGATACTTATCATAGGGGCCAGAGGGCAGCTGGGCTCCGACTGCTGCAATATACTCTCCCGGGAAAACGCTACCCTCGGCTGCGATATCCCCCAGATCGATATCGGCGACCAGCAAAGCGTCGATCGCTACATCACGGCAGAACGGCCCGAGGTCATCATCAACTGTGCCGCCTATACCGCGGTCGATGCCTGCGAGACCGAACGCGAGCTGGCCTGGAAGGTCAACGCCCTGGGCCCCAAACACTTGGCCATGGCCGCCCGCAAGATGAACAGCAGACTCATCCACATCTCCACCGATTATGTCTTTGACGGCAGAAAACCGGCGCCCGAGTCCTACAGCGAGGACGACAGCACCAATCCACTCTCTCAGTACGGTGTGAGCAAACTGGCAGGTGAAGAGTATATCGCCGAATACGCCTCGAACTCTGTCATCCTCAGGACAGCCTGGCTCTATTCTGGTTATGGCAAGAATTTCCTCAAGACCATGCTGCGCCTGTCACTTGCCGCCCCGGAGCGAGAGCTGAAGGTGGTGGACGATCAGTACGGCTCGCTCACCTGGTCCTATACCCTGGCCCTGCAGATCCAAAAGCTCCTGCTCTCCGAACTGACGGGGATAGTGCACGCCACAAGTGAGGGGTATTCCACCTGGTACGGGGCTGCCCGCTACTTCCTTGAAGCCATGAAAGTGCCGCATAATCTGCAACCCTGCACAACGGCAGACTACCCGACCCCGGCCCACAGGCCGGCAAATTCCATCCTGGCCAATAGGCGCCTGAACGAGGCGGGAATCTCCACCTTTGTCAGCTGGCAGGAGGATGTCGACACCTTTGTCGATATGTACAGGGAATCGTTGATTGCAGAGGCCAGGGCCGTCCTGAAATAGCCGCCCTGGAGGCACCGGCCGCCCTCTCGGGAGGATTTACCTTCAAGGCCTTCGATCAGGTGGGATCTTGAAAACCGAAGTCATCAATCAGGCAGAGGATATACTTGGTGACTTCCTCATCAACATCGTAAATCTGGAATCCGCTGATGAAAAAATCCGGATTGACATCCTGTTTGCACCAGCGGCTGGTGGCATTGAAGATAAGCTCGTCCTTATTGGCGATCTGTGAAGGCAGACGCATCCGCAGGCGTAAATTTTCACCCACGGGTATCGGATTGTCACTGATCAGCATGACACCTTTTGATGAAATATCAACGATCTGCCCGAGCACCTTGCTGCTCATCCCGTCAAAAACCCGCAGATAAAAAACAAGATGCCGGCGTTCTACCTGACGTATTTCCGTTCTCTGCTCCTCTGCTGTCTGTTCTTTCACCATTGCCGTTTTCTCCTTGTTACAACCTGACCAGTTCCACCTTCCCCACCACCCCCATCAACTCGCCACAGATCACTACAACTCCTTCAATCCCGGCAAACTGTCGGGCCAGGGCCAATGCCCTCTCTATCCCTGCCTTACCGCTCCGGGCCAGACCAACCTCATTCCCGAGACGGGTGGCGACGGCATCGGCCAGGGCAGTTGAAGAGGCCAGCACCGTTACCGAATCGGCCTCACCAAAACTCAAGGAATGACCGACTGTTCCCGACGAGGTACAGACTCCCGCCGGCATGGCCTCCTCGGGCACCACCATCCCGACCTTGTAACTGAGAGGTGACTGCCCGGCAAAGATCGCCACGGTACAGGCCTTCTTTCGGTGCAGAAAGATATCCCCTCCGTTTTCGACTATCACCTCTCCCACACCGGCTGCCAGCAAATCTTTGCCGACATATTCCGAGATCACGCCAGCCACCGCGGCCATCGGACCGACATCGGCCGCTTCCCCGGCCCGGAGCATTTCCCTGACAATGGGCGGGGCAAGGTAGTCGGCAGGCAGGGGAGAAAGAGCGCTCAAGAATTCAGGATGCCGGGCGATGTAGCTCTCAATCTGCATCCTGTAACGCAGTACATGCTCTTTGGCCTGTTCCTCAACATCCCGATCTGCTGCGAGGATATGCAGATCCGTCTCCGATATCCGCACAAAAGAGGAGACTAGATCCCCCTGGCTCTGCAGCCGTCGATAGTCTCTTGTGATATATGACTCGGGAGTCTTTCTCACCGTCGATTTCAAAGATCCAGCCCCCGCCATCAAGTATCTCCTCTTTAACTCTATGACAAACTTCTTATTTTCACAAACTGGATCGAGAACGACTCTCTTTACCGAGATAACAACTTTTCAAGATATTCAAAAGACAGTCTAAAACCGTCGACGCCTCGCTATCCGACGTTCTCCCGCGGCTATTGAGTAGATTTTGGCTTGGAAGATCCATCTGGAGAAGGAATATCATCCCAGAAAGAGGTCGCTTGCTGTTGGCTTTTGGAAGGGCCGGAGGACACCGAGGGTCCCGCAACGTTGTCCTTTAGGGCAGATTCAGGCCTGATCCCCACCTTCTGAGGTCCCTGGAACGACATATTTCCCGCAGATCCAGGCATGAGATATCCTTTGATTGTTTCAACGGAAATAGCCGGAGCCTTCTGCATAAGGGCCTTGCGGGCATCTTCATTGCGTATCAGTTCCGTGGCGACAGCGCTGGCCGCATTCAGTTCATCGCAGGTCTCGCAGGTTCGCAGCATCTGGCTTTCCGGCGCCAGAACCGTCCCCAGAATTATGTGCACAAGAATGACGAGCAATACACCTTTAGCAAGTCCGAGCACTCCACCGAGCATCCGGTCAAACCATCCGACCATGCTGATCTGAATGACAAAACGCAGGCCTTTGCCGAGGAGCATGGCAAGAATATAGGTTCCGACAAAGAGCAGGGCATAGCTGCACAGGAAAATCACCTTGGGATTCTCGGAAAAATCTCGTAAAAAAGGGAAGAGTTTGTCATGATACTGACTGGCGACAAAATAGCCGAAATACAAGGCAACCAGCCCGATGACCTGCTTCAGAAAACCCAACCATAAACCACGGCCGATGAGGAGCAAAAGGGCGCCTAATACCAGGGAATCATAGGTTGTAAAATTGGTGCCGATATCCATAAACCACCCTGCTTGAATTGACCCCGTACGCCTGCAGTCGAGGCAGCGAATCTCAGCTAGTAGTTAGCAAAAACTGTTGAAATTGCAAGTTGTTTTTAACTGATGCCACGACAGACCTACCATGCCATGCCCTGAAAAATCCCCTTTCCTGCGTGTATCGATGCTTCTGTCACAGATTTTCCCGCAATCCCTGACAGAGTCTGTACTCGCAAAACTCGCTGATTCGAAAGAATATCTTCGCCTCCTGCCCCAGCGCCCACCTGCCGAAATCGAGCTTGATGGCGAGGAGCGGGCAACACTCAAAGACTTCAAGCTGGCAAAACGCCGGGCCCAATGGCTGACCGGCAGGCTCTGCGCCAAACGGGCAGTTGTCGGCTACTGCCGGAGATATCTGCCACATCAGCCTGAGCCTGCCCAAAACCATATCCATATCAAAAATGCCTCGACAGGGAGACCTGAACTTGACGACAGGCAGCTGCCGCCTGAACTGCATGGCCTCGATATTTCCATCTCGCATAGCGGTGACTACGCCATAGCTCTGGTATCGTCGGGTTTGTGCGGGATTGATATTCAACAAAGGTCGGAGACCCTGACGCGGGTCCGTGACCGCTTTTGTCTGAGAGAAGAAGAAATCATTCTGCAGAGACATCTTGCCGCTCTCGACAGTTTGTGGCAGTTGGCCCTGCTCTGGACCGCAAAAGAAGCGGCCAAAAAAGCCCTGAGCAGCCAGGGAATGCCGGGATTCCTCCAGTTTATCCTGATCGACATCGAGGCAATTGACAGCACCGGCTGTGTCTTTCATTTTCGGCAGGACAGGCAGACGCCCCTTCCCCTTGTGGCCCTGCGGGTCGCCACCACCCTTTTTGACGACTATGCCTTGGCTATCTGTCTGCCCGGGGAGGATCACCATGCCTGAACTGCCTGAGGTTGAGGTTATCTGCCGCGGCATCCGCCCGTATCTTTTGGGTCGCACTGTCGAAAAGATATCGCACAGCGGCAAGATACTGCGTTCGCCGGTACCCGTTGAGGCAATGCGCCTCCGCCTAGTCGGCCGGAAAATTGTTGAGGTGAAGAGGCGGGCCAAATACCTGCAGATCATCGCAGACAACGGAACCGTGCTCATTATTCATCTAGGTATGACCGGCAACCTCGGCTTCTTTGCACCTGACACCCCTCTCGCCCGACATGATCATGTCTGCCTGCTGCTCGATGACGATTTGGAGCTGCGCTACAACGATACCCGGCGATTCGGCTCCCTGCACCTTCTCACCGGACATGAGGCGGAGGATATCGAGACCACATTTTTCAGCACCACCGGCCCGGAACCGTTCAGCCCTAACTTTTCTCCTGAATATCTCATCGACCTCGCCCGCGGCAGGACCATACCGGTCAAGTCGTTTCTGATGACCAATCAGGTCGTCGCCGGTGTCGGCAATATTTACGCCAATGAAAGTCTCTTTCAGGCGGGCATCAGCCCGCAGCGCCCCGTCTCGACAATCTCCCGCAAGAACTGGCAACGCCTCACCACCTGCATCCGGCAGATCCTGAGCCAAGCCATAGAGTGCGGCGGCTCAACGATCAGCGATTTTGTCAACGTCAGCAAAGAACGGGGCTTTTTCCAGGTCAACTTCCAAGTCTATGGCAGAAAAGGGCAACCGTGCAAGAGATGCGATGCAGAGATCAGCAAAACCCAGGTTGGCGGCCGGGCCAGCTATTATTGTCCGAAATGCCAGAAATAGTCTGTCCAGTATCTGCAGAGCAGGCAAAATAAGATCATCTAGCGATAGAGGCGCAGAACTCAGATCTGCCGAGATACAAACTTTTTACACAGATCTTCCGCCAGCAGCTGGTTGAACTGGACATGCACGCTGTAATCGTCATAGAGGTGAAAAGAAACCCGCACGACCTTACCGATGGCTGAAACAGTCACCGGCTCATCTCCCTGCTCACCGGCAATCGACAGCTGCAGATACCTGGCCAACAAGGCCCTGGCCGTGGCCTTCTTGGTGCAGCGGATGGTGAAACAGGTGCCGGCCGTCGAGATATCCGAAAGCCTCCCACGGAAAACAATCTCTGATTTTTTTCCGTCTTTGGTCAAAAGGCTAGCCGCCACCTTCCCTGCAGCGGGATATCGTGCGTAGCGCCGTTTCTCCAGCTTCTTGTTCCGCAAAATCTCATCCACCCTGCCACTTTTCAGACAGAAATCGATGAGTTTCTCGTAAAGCCCCGGATATTTGTCTTCCCAGCCATCAGCCGCACTGCTATCCAGACACATCAGTTGGACCTCGGAGTGGGTGATGACGGAAGCCGAGCAGAGAGAAATGGTGGAAAAGGTATATTCGCCCAGAATATCACCTCGACCAATCTGGGCCAGCACTATATTTCTCCCATCTTTTGGAAAGAAAATCGTGACCTGGCCCCTGTCGATCAGAAAAAGCCTGTTGTTCAGTGCCCCGTGGGTCAGAAGCATTTTTTTCGGCGGCACGACAAATTTCTTCATGCTGTAATAGAGGCAGTTGCGCTCTTCGTCAGTCAGGGTATCATAGAGTTTGGCCCAGATTACCAGATGATCCCGGTCGATGCCTGCCGCCATTGCTTCTTCAATTATCTCGGAAGATTTGATGATTTCGCTGAGCGCCATCGGATCGAGCTCGATGATTTTCTCACGTAACTCCTCGGCACGCTTGAAATCTTTGGTCTTCGCCGAGACCTGGATCTCGGCAAAGAGCTTTTTGATAATCTGGGATTTGTCTTCCTTGGCGAGTTGGCTAGGGGGCGGGGGTGGAGACACAGACGGTCCTCCTCAGAGGGCGATGGTGGAAACTGCAGTTACAGTTGAGTCGGAAAAATCCTTTCGTCTTAATGGTATGCATTTTCACTGAAAATTTCAAATAAGGAACTGATTCACCAGACAAGGGAGTAAAAATCCGACCCCTGAGGGGCCGGCATTGAGTTAAGCCCAGAGGGCATTATTTACTTATCTCATTTGTAGAAACCTGTGATTTTGTGTTCAGGGTTCGTGGCAACCAGTTCGATAATTTTTTGTTCGGCAAAATGTTACCTGGTTATAACTGTGTAACACAGATAAGTTTAGAGGATGGCAAAGCCTATCCCCAATCAAGGCCATGATAAAGATTTACGGCTGAGCCATTAATCTCTGACCTGGTCCTGAGGACCAGGTTTTAAATATTTGAATAAATCCGTCCTTCAGATCAAAGTAAAAAACCGCGAGGCAAAAGGTGTATACGCCAGGTGCACTTCAACCTCAGATCCGGACCCATAGATACTTTTTCCCGGAGGAAACAGGATAAAACATGTAGCGATTTCCAGCCGATTTGCCAACCGGACACCGACGCACCCACCGACTAAACTCAGGATACCCGCCTTAATATGCAGCACCTCATTGTTTTTCACCTCAACCCGTTGCCCAAGCCTCGCCTGCAGAGCGACGGGGCCACACTCTCTCGCGCCCTGCAGACGCAGCAAAGTCGGGCCGACGAGTTCGTTCATCAGGGTCCAAACAGCCTCCGGTGGTCCGGGAAGCCCGAAAAACAGTGTATTCCCGAGCCGACCAAACAGAGCCGACCTACCAGGCCGCATATCCAAAGTGCGAAAAATCACCTGCCCACCGGCCCGGCAAAAGGCCTCCGCCAGCAGATCATACTTGCCCGGTCCCATGCCGCCGGTGCTCATGACAACATCAAACGGCGCCGATTTGAGCCGATCAAACATCCGGTTCAGTTCATCCTGCGTATCTACTACGATACCGAGATCCTCGCCCTCGGCCAGGAACTGCCGGACAAGGCCACCGAGCAGATAGCGATTCGACGATATCTTCAGACCAGGTACCAGCTGATCCGGGGACTCAACCAGCTCACTGCCGGTGCAGAAAAAGCCGACGCGCGGCCTGCGGTACAGCTCGATTTCGGTATGGCCGGTTGCCGCCAGCAGGGCCAGGTGCTCCGGCTGCAGGATTGCCCCGGCCTCGACAAGTAGTTCACCTTCGGCTATCTGCTCCCCTTTCTTCTGAATAAAGGTTTTTTTTCTCTGCAGGGCATGGACAGGCACCGTCACCAGCCCGTCTTCCTCCACACAATCTTCCTGCGACACCACCCGCACACCGCCTAGCGGAACCATGCCACCGGTCATGATCCGACAGGCCGTCCCCTCAGCCAAGGTGATTTTCCGGGTACCACCAGCCGGGGCCTCACCGATGACCTGCAATCGCTTGCCATGCCCGACCTCATCCCCGCCGGCGGCAACCACAAAGCCATCACGGACCGACTGATCATACCCCGGCTGTGGGGTTTTTGCCGACAGCGGGAGCCTTGAGACCCTACACAAAGCTTCACCGATATCAACAATCGTGCCCTGTAACGAAGAAGCATTTTCAGCTATGATATCTATGGCAGTGGATAGATCGAGCGGATAAGACAAAATGTGTTCCCTTTTTGGAGGCCATACAGTTCTTGGCATTGTTCAATAACTCAACGTTCCGGGTT
>JANOIV010000128.1:0-62274 GCA_031407875.1 Desulfobulbaceae bacterium
CCTGCAGGAATATACGGAAAAGATCGTGGCCGGTGTCCTCCGCAGGGGCAAGTCGATAGGACTCATTATGTGCGATATCGATTACTTCAAGCAGGTCAACGACACCTATGGGCACAACACCGGTGATATCGTGCTGCAGGAAACAGCAAAAGTCATTCGGCAGAGTATTCGTGAATCGGATATCGTCATCCGTTTCGGCGGCGAGGAATTTCTGGCGGTGCTCCTCGATATCAGCGAGGGGGAAAGCATGAATGTTGCGGAGAAAATCCGCGTGAATATCCAGCAGCTCAAGATAAAGATTCCGGATGGGGTGATTCAGAAGACGATCAGCCTGGGGACAAGCGAATTTCCCGCTGATACCGGCACCCTCTGGAGTTGTATCAAGTTTGCCGATGTGGCGCTCTATCGCGCAAAAGCCGAAGGCCGTAACAGATCTGTCAGATTTACCAAGGATATGTGGAAAGAAGAACAGGTTTGATGGTGCAATCTCCAGCGGGTAAACCGCTCAGTAGCAGCAATTACAGGTCACCAGCGGGATTACCGCTCAATCGGCAACCGCATTTCCATTGCCTGCTATCAGGGCGTATAGTTGATTCGCCGGCCGTAACTCGGCTCGTGGATGTCGACAATCTGCACGGTTATGCTGGTATGGAGCTGTTTGAGGGTAAGCGGGAAATGGCCGGCCAGGACCTTCAGACAACTTTCCGAGATACTTTTTTTCAGGCTATCGCTGCGCCCGGCCAGTATCTGGATTGAGAGAGTGACAAAGACTTGGTGGGGATTGCCATTGCCGATATAGAAGTTGTGCAGTTCGATGGCCCGGCTTTTAATATCTGCGCTGTGCCATTCGCCGGTTGCTATCAGAATAGCATGAATATTCTTGAATATATCTGCCCAAATCGGCTCATCTACGATATTAGCGGTATATTCCAGAATGCAATGGGGCATGATAATCACCGGGAGTGCAGGGGTAAACATGGGCCGAACGTCTCGTCGTCTCTCACCTGATTGTATCATCGCACAAAGTGCCGCTTTCGGCAATCTCCGACAATAACTTTATTCTGGCTGGCAGCCATCTTCCATGGTATAGAAAATAGCAATCGCAGGACATACCCGAAGATACTGGCCCCTCCCTGATCTTCGGACCAAAATAACCGACAGAAAATATGGATTTCTCCCGGCTCAAACTCTCACTCTTTCTCTTATTCACGATCATCACCTCAGGCACCTTGTGTTATACCTTCCTGGAAGACATGACACCGTTCGAAGCCTTTTACATGACGATGATCACCATCAGCACTGTAGGATTTTCCGAGATCAAGCCCCTTTCCGATCTCGGCCGTTTAATTACTATTATAATTATTGTTTCAGGTATTAGTGTGCTTACATACACCCTCGGTCAGGTCGCCCGGGTGTTTATTGAGGGTGAACTGCGGGCATTGCTGGGGAGGAGAAAATTGGAAAAAAAGATTGCAACCTTGAAGGACCACTACATCATCTGCGGCTATGGCCGGATAGGCAGCACCATCGCCCACGAACTCATAAGAGAGAATACCCCACTTGTTGTTATTGAGCAGGATCCGGTCCAGATAGAGCTGCTTGAAGAAGAACGGATTCTCTATCTCAATATGGACGCCACGGAGGAGGAGGTCCTGCTCAAGGCCGGTCTTGAGAGGGCCAGAGGCCTGGTGACCACCGTCACTTCCGATGCGGACAACGTCTTCATCTCGCTTACCGCGAAAGGTCTGCGCCCCGACCTCTTTATTCTGTCCAGGGCCTCGGACCCGAAGAACGAGACGAAACTGCTGCGAGCCGGGGCATCCAGGGTAGTCTGCCCCTACCTGATGGGCGGCAGGCGAATGGCCGAGATCCTGAGAAAACCAACGGTTGTCGACTTTATCGATCAGACCATGATGAACGATGAACTCGGCCTGAAGATGGAAGAAGCGGTCATCAGCGCCACGTCCCCCCTGATCGGCAAAACCCTGGTCAGCAGTAAGCTCAGACAGAATTTCGGCGTTATTGTCGTGGCCATCAAGAAGATCACCAACGAGATGATCTTCAACCCTCTACCGACGGAAAGACTTGATCCAGGCGATGTTATTGTCGTCATCGGCAAAAAAGACAGCCTGGCCAGGATGCAAGAGGTGCTGAACTGACCTGGGCCAGAGCGATCATGCTCAACCCGGCTGTTCTGATGTTTCACAATAATCCCATCCTGAATGCTACAGAGCTCTGTGCTCCCCTTCTCCTTCAAAACGGAAATTGTCCCGCAAAGGTCATCATCCTCCTACCTCAATCCGTCGATCACGACAGCGGAAAGAGTGATTACACTGTGTATGATGTGGTGAAACTCCATAGGTTGCTGGCCGATATCAAACTCCCTATTGGCTGGCAGGTCTGATTTTTAGACGCCTATATTTTCGGTTCCATTATTTTTCTGTAAGTTTTATATTCGCTAGTGGAAAAACTCAAAGCAGACATTTTTTTGCTTATTCACCCTTTGTTTCATATAGTTAATATACCAAGAACATCTGCCAGACAGATGAAGATCCACTTCAGGATAGAGCCATGTCACCTCAAGCCCAGGAAGCAGCCGTTACCATCCCGACATTCCATGTACCGGACCAGCCGAAATGGCCTGAACTGACAACTGAAGAGCAAGCCGGGTTGAAAGAACGCATCAAAAACCTGCTCAGAGAGCAGAATGCCGTTCTGGTGGCCCATTACTATACGGATGGTCTCCTGCAGGATCTGGCGGAGGAGACGGGGGGATGCGTTGCCGATTCTCTGGAGATGGCCCGTTTCGGCAGCGAACACCCGGCCAGAACCCTTGTTGTGGCCGGTGTCCGTTTTATGGGGGAGACCGCCAAGATCCTCAACAATGAAAAGCGGGTGCTCATGCCGGACCTCAATGCCACCTGTTCTCTCGACGAGGGCTGCCCGGCCGAGTTATTTTCGGCCTTCTGCGATCGGCATCCGGATCATACCGTAGTGGTCTATGCCAATACCAGCGCGAGAGTCAAGGCCCGTTCAGACTGGGTGGTGACCTCCGGGATTGCCCTGCCCATTATCCGCCATCTGGCTGAAGCCGGGAAAAAGATCCTCTGGGCTCCCGACAGGCACCTGGGGAGCTACGTCCAGAGGTTGACGGGAGCGGAGATGATCCTCTGGCCGGGGTCCTGTATTGTGCATGAAGAGTTCCGCTCGGTAGCCCTCGCCCGGATGCGCAGACTGCATCCCGAAGCCGCGGTCCTAGTCCATCCCGAATCGCCTGAAGCGGTGGTTGCCCTGGCCGATGTCGTCGGTTCGACCACCGCATTGATCAAGGCGGTCAGCACCCTGCCGAACAGGGAGTTTATCGTCGCAACCGATGCCGGAATCCTGCATAAGATGAAGAGGGTGGCCCCGGACAAAACCTTTCTTCCGGCACCAACGGCAGGAGAGGGAGCTACCTGCCAAAGTTGTGCCGTGTGTCCGTGGATGGCCATGAATTCGCTACAGAATCTCGCCGCTGTCCTGGAGAATGGCACGAATGAAATCTTTGTTGCAGCGGATCTGGCCGAGAAGGCCCGGATACCGATCAGCAGAATGCTCGATTTTGCCAAGAAGATGGTGAAATAACGCCAGAGACGAGAAAACAGCTATTTCTTTTTCTTCTTTCCTCTGGCAAAGAAGGCAAGGATCTCCTCCGCTACCTGGTCAGCACTCAAGCCGGCAACGGAGATCTCCACATCCGCCATCCGGCGATATAAGGGAACTCGTTCATTAAAGAGGCTTCTTGCCTTGTCGACATCCTGTAACAGGGGTCTTTTCCGCAGTTTCTTTTCGCCATTGTCATCGGACTTGATGCCTGCCAGAATTGTCTCGAAATCGGCGTGCAGATAGACAATCCTGCCGATTTTTTTCAGATTTCTCACCTTAAAAAAGCCGCCGCCACTGGAAATAATCGTCGAACTGACCGATTCTTCAAGCCATTTTGCGGTCTTCTGCTCCAGCTTGCGGAAATATTCCTCGCCATAGACCTCAAAGAGCGTCTTGATCTTCATATTGGCCAGGCTTTCAATAAGGTCGTCGCAATCTAGGGCATACATGCCTGTCAGGGCGGCGAGCTTCCTTGCGGTTCTGCCCTTGCCCACCCCCATAAAACCAATGAGTACGATATTATTCTTCATGCCATAAAACCCTCTTTATGCAACGGTTTTCTCCTTTCGCCAAAAAGCAGCTTTGCCGGATCAAGCTCCGAAAAGCCAAGCCGTAAAGTCTCTGCTGATCACCTGCCAGGAATATTTTTCCGTTATTTTCATGAGTTCTTCAGTGTCTAATCGGCTGCTGTTCCGAAGCAACCTCCTCAAACCTTCGAACAGGCCATTTTCACCATAGAGATACTGCCCCTCAAAGAGTTCGGGATAGGCGAGGCGGTCCGGCAGCAGGGGGCGGCAACCTGCCCGGACTGCTTCCAGGACAGCTATGCCGAAAAACTCATGCCTGGCCGTGGAGACCACGATTGTCCCTTTTTGCAGAAGATCGGCATATGCCTTTCTGCTCGGAGCGTAGCCAAAATGCAGAATCCTGTCGGCCAACACTGTGCGCGCCTCTTTAAAACAAAGGGGCTCACGGGTGAACGACTGGCCGAGAACTATGAGTCGGAAATCAAGGCCCTGTTTTTTGAGCTCACAGAGGGCCGCAAAGAATTCCTCAGGATTTTTATCATGTTCCCAGCGATGATTCCAGACAATAACAGGCCTGGTATGTTCACAAGATGTCGAGGCCTGGTCAATCAGCGAAAAATCCAGACCGGGAGGGAGAATGCGACTTTTTTCCTCAATTTCCTTGGCAGTGTATTGGACTCCCATGTCGCCGGCTTTTCTCAGATACTGATTACAACCGTCAAGAAATGTTTGGCGATTATACAGGGAGTTAAACGCCAGCCGATCAGAGACGAGGGCCGAGGTATAGTTGATGGCGGCAAACTGCCTGTTGAGTCCCTGAGAAAAAGTATTGGCTCGTTTTTTGGCAGAATTTATCGTGAAAGGACTTTTCCCGGTTAATGGGGTTGGGTCTTGTCCGAACTGCCCGGGATAGGCGAACTGGTTTTCATGAAAATACGTGCAGAAACGCGTCGTTGGATTCCAACCTTCAAGCGTTGTCAGAAGACCACGCAACACCGCCACATCCACAAATGTCGAACAGAGCACCGTGTCGAACCACCGCTGGGCAACGGAGAGTTTTCTCAGACAGTTTAAGGCCCAGGGAGCGGAGAGTTGCATGCGCATCTTCCAGTTGCGGGCCGGTAGACTCATGACCTGACAATGCGCCCCGATATGCTGTTGCAGACCGCCAAGAAACTGGCTGTGAGAACCGCCCCAATAGGGTTCGAGAATAAGCAGATGCTGGTCTTTCATCGGGTCTTTCTGAGCTCCCGATCCAGTACCCTGGAAAATGGAACTCCGGCCTTCAGTCGGTATCCGCAACCGCTTGGCAGGCCACCACCACAGAAAGCCAGCGAGGTGTCGGGGAAATTTCGGCATATTGCCAGTCTGTTATCATAATCCCGGCACACACCGTCGGCCGTACACCAGCTACAGGAAAATTGCAGGAAGCCCTGATTGTCCCTGCCGACAATCTCAAATCTTCTGAATTCAGGATGGTCTTCAAGCACCTGATAAAAGACCTCTGTCGGTCGCACCCAGGTCCCGAGCACCTCCAGATTGATCTTTCGGCAACAGGAGCCGCATCCCCGGCAGGATCCTGAAAGAAGAATGGTTTTCCGGCGAAGTTTCAGAGTCACAAACTTCAGCAGGCCAATGAGGGAAAATTTATTAAGATACGCTAATGCGGGGTATAAATAATTCTTAAGCATTAGAGCTTTTCCGTTGTGCAGGGCGGGAATACACAGTAAATTCTCGTTGCGGAGAGATCCGCATTCACAGAACTCATATAAACACGCATTGGAGACAGCAATACATGTGGAAGTCCAAAGATGTCTACTATATTTCCGGTAATACCGGCATCCTCGCCAAGGATATGGGCAAGGCCCTGCTCTGCCAGTTTCCCGAGGTGAACTTCAACGAAGAGCTCATTCCCTTTATTCGCAGTGAAACGCAGGCCAGAAAGGCCTTGGACAAGATCCTGAGCCAGTCACCCGGTAGATACCCCCTGGTTTTTTCTACCCTCTTCAGCACCAAACTGAATCAGATTTTTGATACTCCCGAGGTAGAATTTCTCAATATCTGCGATCATTTCCTCGTCAAACTCGAAGACCTCCTTGAGGCAAAGGCCATCCGCGAACCCGGTACCTCACGGCACCTTGATGACAATACCATGACCAAGCGGGTCAATGCCATTCACTATTCCATAGCCCATGATGACGGTACCGGCACCAAGGATTACGACGAGGCCGACCTGATCATCGTCGGTGTCTCCCGTTCCGGTAAAACGCCGGTATCGGTCTTCATCGCCACCCAGATGGGCTTGAAGGCAGCGAATTACCCGCTCGTCCAGGAAGATCTTGACTCCCTGCGCCTACCGCCCGAGATTGTTCGGAATAAACACCGGGTCGTCGGCCTCTCGACAACCCCACAGATGCTGCATGCCTTTCGGGAAAAACGCTACAAGGACAGCACCTATGCCAAGCTTTCCACCTGCGAACAGGAATTAAGGCAATCAGATCAGATCTTTTTAAAGTATCAGCTTCCCGTGGTCTTCTCCGATGGCCGGTCAATTGAAGAGACGGCAACACAGGTTTCCCAGGAACTCGATCTCAAGCGACACCCCGGTTTTTAAACCACTCATTTTGCATTCAGTCCACAGGGCAATTCTGCTCAAAACACCTCTCACACCTGCACTTTGTTTCTGCGGCAGCGGCCAGGATTTTTCATCCTGCTGCGGACCTCTTGTCAACCTCCAGACTCAGGCCCGAACTGCCCAGGCCCTCATGCGTTCTCGTTATACGGCCTATGTTCTCGGATACTCAGAATATATACTGCAAACCTGGGCGCCGGTCACGCGCCCGCAGATCCTGGATCTTACAACCGATAAGGTCAAATGGCTTGGCTTGGTAATTCACGATTGCCGGGAGGGCCTGGAAACTGACCGAGGGGGGGAGGTTGAGTTCATCGCAACCTCTATTGCCGCCGGCTGTCTCTGTACGATGCATGAAAACAGCCGTTTTATCAGGCCGGAACAGTATTGGTATTATCTTGACGGGAGGTGTGAGTCAGCCGGCAAGAGGCTTGACAGAAACAGCCCCTGCCCCTGTAATTCCGGCAAGAAATTCAAGCGCTGCTGCGGTTTACGATAGGAAAAAGGACAACATAATATACCGAGGAAAATCCCTTTCCCCCAGGATGTTTTCTCTCGGTGCAGTCATCCTTACGCAGCTATTCTTTTTCTCAGATCCACAATCCGGTCCCAGAGCAGGTCAGCGGTGTGTTCCTTGCTGGTCATCGGCAGGAGCCGGGAGCCCTCACTATCAATCAGCAGGATCTGATTCCTGTCCGATTCAAAGCCGGTGTCGGCTGAACAGATATTATTGACGGCGATCATATCCAGATTCTTTCCCTCAAGCTTTTTCCGGCCTTCCTCCTCAAGGTTCGAACTCTCTGCCGCAAATCCCACCAGGATCTGACCAGGGGCCTTCTTCTTACCCAATTCATATAGAATATCCGGGTTCTGCACCAAGGGGATCGCCAACTGGATCCGCTCTTTTTTAACTTTTTCCGATTGCTCGCTGGCGGGACGAAAATCAGCGACGGCCGCAGCCTTGACGATGGTTGAGGACTCCGGGGCATGTTGCCATACCACTTCGGCCATTTCTCGCGCTGTCTGGACAGTGATGCGCTGCACGCCAAAAGGACAGGGCAGAGAGACAGGCCCACTGACCAGAAGCACCTCCGCCCCCCGGCGATATGCTGTCGCGGCAAGGGCGTAGCCCATTTTGCCGGATGATCGGTTGCTGAGAAACCGGGCCGGATCAAGCGGCTCCCTGGTCGGTCCGGCGGTAATCAACACCTTCTCACCAGCCAGATCCTGCTCGGTCAGGGCTTTGAGAAAGAGTTCCGATACCTGCTCCCATTCAGGCAGCCTGCCAGGTCCTTCTTCCTTGCAGGCCATGAGTCCACTGTCCGGCTCAACCACCTGGTAACCGAACTGTTTCAGTTTCCCTATATTTTCCTGTGTGGCGGGATGGAGATACATCCGGCTGTTCATGGCCGGACAAAGGATGACCGGTGCCCGGGTGGCCAGGATGGTGGTGCTCAGCAGATCATCAGCCATGCCGCCAGCCAGGCGGGCTATGGTCTGGGCGGTGGCCGGGGCGATAATCACCAGATCCGCATCGCGGCCCAGTGAGATATGATTCATGGTCTCGCCATCTTCCATAGAGAACATATCTCCATGGACCCTGTTGCCGGAGAGGGCCGAAAATGTCAGGGGCGTGACAAATTGCCCGGCAGCCCTGGTCATAATCACCGTGACCAGGGCCTCTGCCTTGGCAAGGGTACTGACCCAACCGGCCACTTTAAAGGCGGCGATACTGCCGGTTACACCCACCAGTATCCGTTTCCCGGAAAATGAAGATCGCATTATGCATTCCTTCTCAGTTAAGAGCTGTAAGCCGTCGTAACGGCATAAGGAGCCGTAGCGAAGTATTCGGAAATGTAATGGATATTTCGTAACGGCATAAGGAGCCATAACGAAACATTCGGGAATGTAATGAATATTTCGTAACGGCTCCTAAACAAAAAAAAGCATGCCCCATAGTGAGACATGCCTTTTCTGATGATACGAGTCATTCCATTTCCGAAATCAGTCCCTGCTTCCTCCGAAGAAGCGGAGCAGCATAAGAAAGAGATTGATGAAATCAAGATAGAGGGCCAGGGCGCCCATGATGGAGCCTTTTTTGATGGCCTCTTCCCCCTGGCTCATGATACCTTCTTCGCCCATGTTTTTGATCTTCTGGACATCGTAGGCGGTGAGACCCGTGAAGATGAACACTCCGAGAAGGGAGATCATCCAGCTCATGCCCGAGCTTTGCAAAAAGATATTGACCACAGAGGCGATGATGATGCCGATCAGGCCCATGAACAGAAAGGAGCCGAGGCCTGAAAGATCGCGTTTTGTCACCAGACCGTAGACGGCCATGGCCCCAAACATCCCCGCTGTGATAAAAAAGGTACCGGCGATAGAAGAGCTCGTATAGGCGAGAAAGACCGTGGAAAGCGTCAGACCGTTGAGGACGGAATAACCGATAAACAGGCTTGATGCAGTGGCGGCGGCAATCTTGCTGATCCGGGCTGAGAGATAGAAGACCAGTCCGAGTTCCACCACGATAAGTATTATGAAGAGCGGGCTTGCAACAATGGTCCTGGCAAGACCTGAACTTGCCGTAAAATAGGCAACAATGCCCGTAAGACCGAGCCCCATCGCCATCCAGTTAAATACCTTGGCCAGGAAGATGGTCGATGCCTCCTGCCGAGCCTGAGTGAGAGTAATCTGATTGGTTTCTCCGTACATATCTATGCTCCTTCGCTGATGGTTATGTTTGAACAGATTGTCATTTTTCTTCAATACAGAGTAATCATTCCACCCTGCTATGCAATACGCACTGATTGAAAATTCCTGCCGCTGTAGTTAATATGCGCCATTTCCTTTTATCATACTGATCACTGTTTTTCCAATGATCTTCAAATCGTTCCAGAGCGAGTAATTCAGGATATACCAATCATCCATCTCTATCCTTTCGCCGTAGTTCTCGACATCGGAACGTCTGCCCACCTGCCAGGGACCGGTGATCCCCGGTTTCATCGAGCAATAGCGACCGGCGCTCTCCTTGTAAAAATTCTGCAGCTCGCCGCCGACAATCGGCCTGGCCCCAACGACACTCATGTCGCCTTTCAGGACGTTGATAAACTGTGGAAACTCATCGAGACTCGTTCGTCTGAGAAAGCGCCCTATGCGGGTGATACGTGGATCGTTTTTCAATTTGTATGCCCGTTCCCATTCCGCTTTCAAATGGGGATCTTCGGCAAGAAGTTTTTTCAACTCGCGCTCGGCCCCAACCCGCATGGTCCTGAACTTAAGACAATCAAATTCCTTGCCCATAGTGGTGATGCGCCTGTGTCGAAAGAAAATCGGGCCGCCATCGTCGAGTTTGATGAGTAGAGCGATAATAAGCGTGAACGGCAGGCTGCAGATCAGGATGAGCAGCGAAAAGATCACATCAAACCCGCGTTTCCACTCTGTATGAGGATTGAAGTTAAGGATTAGGAGTTTACCAAGCGACTGGATCTCCGCATGATGCAGACCGTAGACATAGAGATCGGGGATCAGATATATCCTTGCCCCAAGAGAGCGACACTCCCGCAGGATGCTGAATATTTTTCTTTCGGCCCGCATGGGAAGGGCAATATAGACATAATCGATATCGTTCTTACTGAGATACGTCTTGATATTGGCGATATTGCCGAGAATGGGTTTCCCCATGACCTGGTCGAGATTTTCCTCATCGATCTTGTCATCGAAAAAACCGAGGACTTCTATCCCGGACCAGGGCATGGATTCCACTTCCTTGACCAAATTCACCCCGAGATCCCCGGCCCCGGCCACCACTGCCCGGCGGACATTTCTGCCGTTGGAGCGGATGAGGCTGAGTAGTTTTCGGGCGACCACATGGATGACAAAGAGCAGGAAGGGGGTGGTTGTCGACCAGAGCATGAAGACCAGCCGTGAATAGGCATGGGAGATCTTCATGATGAAAAAATAGAACAGCAGGATACCTATTACAGTTCCCCAGGCCCTCAGAATATAGAGAAATTCGATATAGAGCCTCCAGCCCCGCCACGAACGATACAGCTGGAACGACTGAAAACTCACGAGACAGAGAAAAAAGGAGAGAATCTCCAGGCGGGTATAATACGGACTCCAGGGGACGTGGTACCAGACAACGAGGAGCCAAAGATAGCCCATGACCAGAAGGCAGTCAAGAAGATGGAGGCATCTGACAATAAGAGAGCTCTGCTCACGCAGGTTTGTCGACAGCATATCTATTTAAAACAAATGGAGATTACATGTTTCATTCAATCTGCAGAGCAACAACCGGTGCCGATGTTCTTTCCAGACCACCAACCTCTATGCATGCTTAAATGGGGAATGAGGGCCGAGGGAATCCTGCGATGCCGGCGCCCTAATGTATAGCCCGCAAATTTATAGGCAGATCTGAGCAGTATATCTACCATAAGAGAGAATTTTTTCTGCTGCCAAAGGGTGGACAACTGGCTGCGGACCAAGGTCAGTCCGACTCCTTCCGGGTTACCGAAAGTATCGAGCAGCCAGTGTTCTGCCGTGTGCAGAACACCGGTATCAAAAGAACGCCTGAATTCTTCAGTCCAAGTGTAATTATGGCTGTGATATACTTTGGCACCACTCGCATAGATACTCGTATATCCTCTCTCCAGCAACCGTCCAACAGTACAGGTATCCTCTCCAAAAATCAAACCGTTCTTGAAATATCCAACTTCTGTCAGGGCGGATTTCCTGTAGACAGCAAAGGAATTTGAGACAAAAACAGTCTTCAGGCCACAGATTCTGCGGTCATCAAAGCAGCGTATTGAGGACTGCATTGGATAGTTAAAAAAACGCAGAGAGGCGGCGGCCCAGGTGGCACCTTTTTGTGGGAGTTGCCTGCCGTAGCAGACCGCAGCCTCAGGCATAGAGATGAGTGGCTCAAGCAATTGCTCAAGGGCATCCCTGGTTGCCGGAATAGCATCCTGGGTAAAGAAAACCAGGTATTCGCCTCTCGCCTGTTTGGCAATATCGGTACGGGTTCCCCCATGATCAAAGGATTCCTCCGGGATAATGCTGACGCAGGCCCCGTATTGCCCGGCAATGCTCACAGTCTCATCGGTTGAAGAAGAATCGACAACCAGGATCTCAGCCGCCTGCACGGTTTGCAGGGCAAGTACGGCAAGGAGTTCAGCAAGTGTCGATGCCCCGTTGCGGGTCGGAATGATTATGGAGACGGACGGGTTGAGCCCTGTCTTGTCTCCGGATGCGGCAATAATGTTTTCCATTTCACAGGTGATTGATCAGATTCGGAGGTATCTCACCCCAAGGTATTTCATAATAGCCCAGATGATAGAGGGCGACGGGTGTTTTTTATACAGGAGAATCTCATTTTCAGCGGCCATGATGCGCAGAAAATATGGCACCCGCTGTCGATCTTTCTGCCAGCCCCGGCAATGATAGGCCACAAGCGAGGGATCATAAACCAGCTGCCAGCCCTTTTTTTTCATCCGCAAACTCAGCTCAATATCTTCCTTATAGAGGAAAAAATCCTCATCAAAGATCTCTTGGCTGCCAAGTGACATCAGGGCCTCGGCTCGACAACACATCAGGGCCCCGCAGACGGCCGGGACTCGGGCGACAGTATCATAATGACCAGAATCAGGTTCCCCCTGGCCCCGATCAAACCAGCGCCCGTACCACCGCCTGAAAATGCCGGTTGAATCGAGCCTGCCGCTAGGCTTGCCAAGGACAGGATCGTATCCCAGTAACTTGCCGGTCACTATGCCGGCCTGTTTATGGATATCGAGAAGGTGGGTAATCCGGGCGATGAAACCAGGAAGCAGAAAGGTATCCGGATTCATGAAAATGACCATTTCGGCTTCAGCCGGAACAGCGGTCATTCCGAGATTATTGGCTCTTCCGAAACCGACATTTTCGCTCTCAATGAGAACGAGTCTCTCTCTCTTTCGGAGTGTTTCCAGGTATCCCCGGTCCGTTGAGCCGCTGTCGACAACAATAATCCCGGCAACAGCTGTGGTCTGCTGCTCAAGGGCTGCCAGGCAGTTCGGCAGAACAACTGCCGAATTATGGCTGACGATAATGGCATACACCGGGGAAGTCATGGCACAGTCAGGACAGATCAAAGAAATAATTTGCAATAGACTTGCAGCAGGAGATTATTTTTCCCCTCAGCACTTCGTCTGGCCATAATGGATGTGATAACATCCTTCTCCGCCTGGCAGAGTAATTGACCGAATTCTTTGGCTGTAAGTTGGTGTGCAAGGCCATTGCGACGTTTTACCATCATTTGCGGAAGCTGTCCGAAAAACTGTAAAAGCCCTTTCAGATACGGCAAAAACATCTTCTTTTTCAGGACAAAGAAAAACCAGGCGGTTTGATACAGGCAGATCACCGGGAAATATAAGAAAATCAGAGAAAGAGGATAGTTTTTGACCAAGACGTTAAGGTTGTTCCTGGTTGAAAGCCGGATAGTCAGGGGATTTATTTTGGATCCTGAGGTAGCGCTGCCGATATGGTAGACGATGGCGGAGGCCAGAAAACGACAGCGGCAACCGGCCCTTCGCGCCCGCATATTGAGATCGACATCCTCAAGATAGGCAAAAAAATCGTTGTCGAACAGACCGACCCTGGCAAAAAAATCCCGGCGATAGAGAGCGGCGCCGGCACAGGCGCCAAAGACATCGCGGTCTGTGTCATACGGTGGTCCGTCATGCTCCATGGTCCCGAGACGATAGCCAACGCCCCCCCGCAGGACCCCATCTCCGGCCCCATCAAGGAGGAACCGCTGATGAAAGTTCTTCATCTTCAGGGCAAAGAAATCATACTCCCGGTATTGCTCTATGCCGCAATCGAGAGCGGCAAGACAATCCTGCGCCACTTCCATGTCATTGTTGAGCAGCAGGATCCATGGCGCCGTTGCTTGCTCGATCCCGGCATTGACCGCAACGCTGAAACCACGATTTTCGGCAAAACGGATTATTTTCACCTCCGAGTAGTCGCGTTCAAGCAGAGCAACTGAGCCGTCAGAGGAACCGTTATCGACAACAGTTATGGTGAAATGCCGGAGAGACTGTCGGGCCAGTGAATCAAGACAATCCTTTAAAAATCTTTTGCCGTTCCAGTTAGGTATGACGATTTCAATAAGCGGTTCATTGGGGACCATTGGCGTCTCTGGCTGAAGGATCTTTGTCCCCTGCCCTGTACACGGCCCTCACATAATACACAGCCTTGTTTTGAGATTCGTGATATGTCCTTGCCTGCAATTCGGCAATAAGCCCAAGAGAGACAAACTGAAAACCGACGAAAATGAGAAGAATGGCCAGAAACAACAGCGGTCGGTCAGACAAAGGTACGCCAAAAAACTGCCTTTGCACGGTCATGATCAGGGCTATAAGAAACCCCAGCCCACCCGACACAACCCCCATAAGCCCAAACACCTGTATAGGACGCGTTGCGTAGCTCAGGAGAAATTTCACGGTTATGAGATCAAGGATAACCCGGATCGTCCTGGATATGCCATACTTAGAGGCGCCAAAACGCCGACACCGATGATTGACCTTGACCTCGGTGAAATCAATGCCCATACCGCTGGCAATGGCTGGGATAAAACGGTGCATCTCGCCATACAACCTGACATTCTTAATCACATCCCGGCGGAAGGCCTTCAGGGTGCAACCGTAGTCGTGGAGGTTTACTCCGGTGGTAATGGATATAATCTTATTGGCAATTATCGATGGCAAACGCCTGTTGATGAAGGCGTCCTTCCGGTCAAAACGCCAACCCGTGACCACATCATTGCCGGCCCGTATCTGTTCTAAAAGGCGGGGGATATCATGAGGATCATTCTGCAGGTCGGCATCCATGGTGATGATGATATCGCCTCGGGCGTAGTCAAATCCCGCAGCCATGGCAGCGGTCTGGCCGAAATTCTTCCGGAAACTGACAACAACAATCTTCTCATCATTTTTCTGGAGATCCTGCAGAATTTTCAAACTCCGATCCTTGCTGCCATCATCTATAAAGACGATCTCATGATCTTCTTTCAGAGGTACGAGTACACCCTTTAACTCCTCATACAGCAGCGATATATTGTCTTCTTCGTTGAGAAGAGGAATGATTACGGATAATAGCAAATCACGATCTCCAGAAAAAAATGCCTTGAATAAAAATCTTCGAAGTCCTCAAAATTCAGCCGAAAGAAACCAGAATTTATTATCTTTGCAGAAAGATTTGATCAACCTCTTTAAAATTATTGTGTACAAAATCATACAGATCTATCTTGTTCGCAGTGGCATTCCCAAAATGTGTGGTCCAATCCTCTCCTGTTCGTTGATCGAAGAGCTTCATAAAACCATCAGCTGCTATGTTTCCGACCAGTTTTTGACCATATTTCTGATGAGAAGAGGTTGTGATGACAACATAGTTGCCATGCTGAGAAATCGACGACGAAATACTCTCCCTTGGGCCGCCAACCAGATCAATAAACCCAGTCCAGTTGTCACCTCCGATATCAGCACCAACAGGTTCCGCTCCTGCTGGGTTGTTATCCTTAGGAGTTGTGATTTTGGGCTTTGGTGTGGTGGGAGTTTTTGTTGTCGGAGTTGGAGTTGAGGTGGTTGTGGTTGCAGAAGTTGTCTCTGACACGGAGTCACTGCTCCCGCCAACGCCTACGGCAGCCGCCACCGCCACAACTGCGGCAACTCCGATCCCACTGTATAGTAATATACTACCGGTACTTGTTTTTTGCGATTGAGGTTCAGCATCATTCTTTTCTGTTGATGTTACGTTTTCGTTATCTTCCGGATCTTTTATAACCGTTTCTTCAGTTTTTTCAGTCGAAGAGGCCGGCTTCACCATTGAAGTGATGATGTTATTTTTTTTCACAATTTCATCATCTATCGCCCAACAAATATTAACATGAACATTCAGAACAATTATACATATGATGAGCAAAACGGACAAAACGGAATTGAGATACTGCAGTTTCTGCTTCTTCACTTTCATTTTCTTTTCTAGCCTCATCAATAAGTAACCACCGGCATAGCCGGTAGCATTCAAAATAATGGCCCGCTCAAAGCGGTATGTTAAAAAGATTGTATATAAACCTGCATGTTATTTTTTACTGCGTTGACTACAACATGTCATCCAAGCCGGCTGACCTCAATCAAGCAAATTAGTATCTCTCAGTCCAACGTAGTCCTCCTCAGATAAAGACGATCCAAGTCCTTATTATCATGAACTAAATCATAGATATCAATGCTATTCCATCTCGTTGAAACTTGATAAGTGGTCCAATCCTCACCGGTTGTCTGGTCATAGACAAGCAGTTTGCCATCGCGACTGATTTGTCCGACAAATTTTTTGCCGTACTGCTGGGTTGAGGAGGTTGTAATCACAATACTGGCCCCGTTTTGAGAGACTGTCGCCGTTACATTCTCTTTAAAACCATCAACCAGGGCGAGAAAGCCCTTCCAACTCTTGCCACCGATATCATGACCTACAGGCGCCAATGTTGGCGTTGGCTCCGCTACAGACTCTGACGAACTGGATCCGCCGCCGCTAACAGCCGCAGCAACACCCGCAGCAACAGCCACAGCCCCAACCCCAATGCCGGCATACAACAACGTATGCCCGCCGGAATCGGTCTTGCCGGAATCGGTAGTTGTTGTCTGAGGAGCAGGGCTCTTGGCTTGCTCTGTGATGGCGGCAATCTGATCTTGGGCCATTGCTTCATCAGCATTTTCATCCCTGGCAGGCTCACCAAGTTCCTTGCGTGTAGAGTCCACAGTTTCGGAACTATCAATGGTTGTTACAACCTTGTTGGCGGCAATTTTTTCAGCAGCGATTGCTTCCGGGGTCTCTATATTCAAAATGCTTACACACAAGATAAGCAGAGCAATCGCAGCAGAATTAAAGCATTTCAGACATTTTCTCTCGCGTTTCATAATGTTTCTTCCTTCTTTTTTTCAAACTGCCCGTAGAGCGTTTATAGGATCAAGCCTGGCGGCCTGAATCGCCGGGTAGAGTCCAAAGAACACCCCCGTGATGACCGCCAGAAAAAATGGAATAACCATAGAACCAACTGTAATTTTGATCGACCAACCCGTTAAGGATTCTATCGTCAAAACAAAAACAAATCCAGCAAAGATTCCCAACACCCCACCGCTGACAGTGAGAAGAACAGATTCCGTCAGAAACTGGGTGATGATATCATTGCGAGTGGCGCCAACCGCCCTGCGTATGCCAATCTCACGCTTACGCTCTGACACCGTCGCAAGCATGATATTCATAATACCAATTCCGCCGACAAGCAAAGAAATTCCGCCAATGACCGCCAGGACGATATTGAAAATCCTCTGCGTCCTCAATGATTGCTGCAGTAATTCGAGAGGGACTACGAGTTGATAGTCTTTGATCGAGTTATGGGCAACCTCCATGATCCTGTCTATCAGTTGAGCCGCAGAAGATACATTATCCCGGCTATCAATTTCAACAATTACCCGTGAGAGGGCAGACTTGTCAGAATAGGCGGCAGACACAGGAACCTGCTCATACGCTGAAAAGGGAAGAAAGAGCGCCTCATTGAGGTTTTCCCTGGAAATCTTGATTTTTTCCGACTTCCCACTGGCGAGTTCGGCAAGAATACCAATCACTTTATACAAAGAATCGCCAATCCGCAGATATTTACCCACCTGCCCTTCCCGACCAAGTGCTCGGGCAACGCCTGCACCGAGGATGCAAACCATGGCGTTATTCTCGACATCCCTGACATGCAGGAAACGACCGTCTGACAGAGAAAGCCCCATTACTTCGGCGTAATTTGTGGTGCAGAGCAAAACCTTTGGCAGAATTGTTTTTTTTGTGCCTAAGGGGGCTGCAGCCACCTCTCGCAGGGCTGCAACCTCTTTAATATACAGACCGCTTTTCCGCAATCTGTCGACATCACTCCATGACACCCCATAGGAACGTTTTTCCTGGGCCTTTACCTGCTGCTCCTTGGTGAGATTCAATTTGTTGATATAGATATTGGTGAGTCCCATCCCTTCAATCTGCTGCAAAACCTCTTCTTTGGCCCCTTCACCCGTCGAAATCATCGACATGACTGCCATAACACCGCAGACCACTCCCAGTATACTCAAGAAGGATCTCAGCTTATGAATAAAAAGCGATTTCCAGGCAACAACAGTGAGGAGGAGGATTTTTGTCATCTCAGTCTGCCAGCAGTACACCATCTTGCATTTTCATGATCTTTCTGGAGACGGCTGCAACCTGTGAATCATGGGTTACCATAACAATCGTCGTGCCAAGTTCATTGAGTTCTTTAAATAGCTCAAGGATATCCTGACTGTTACGGGTATCCAGATTGCCGGTAGGTTCGTCGGCAAGGATGAGTTTGGGTGAGATTGCCAAGGCCCTGGCAATGGCCACCCGCTGCATCTCGCCACCTGAAAGTTCGGCCGGTCGGTGCCTCTTCCTGTGCCCGAGGCCCACCCGCTCAACCGCCTCATTGACCTTACGCTGCACGTCATTGCGGTCCAAACGATTATAGAGAAAAGGCAGGGAGACATTATCAAGCACATCGAGATCAGACAACAGATCAAAGGTCTGGAAGACAAAGCCGATCCAATGGGCTCTGATCCAGGAAAG
The DNA here is from genome assembly GCA_031407875.1 of Desulfobulbaceae bacterium. Classification (GTDB taxonomy): domain Bacteria; phylum Desulfobacterota; class Desulfobulbia; order Desulfobulbales; family Desulfocapsaceae; genus Desulfoprunum. The sequence goes on from JANOIV010000128.1 coordinate 18,454, forward strand.
TTCATTATCAGAAAGCGCAAGCATATCCCTGTTGCTGAACAGAAATGTTCCTGAATCAGGTTTCGTCAGCCCCCCGAGGACATGAAGCAGTGTGGATTTTCCCGACCCCGATGTTCCCATGATCGACAGAAAATCCCCGGGACGTACCGTCAGATCAACACCTCGGAGAACTTCGATATCTTCACCGCCAAGTGTATAGTTTTTTCGAATATCGTTGACCTGCAGTAACATGGCTGATGCTCTCAAACGTATTTGGGGATGTTAATGCGCTTCAGGTTTGATGAGGCTCACTTTCTCTCCAGCCTGCAGGCCACTGACGATCTGTACGATATCTTCGTTCTGGGCGCCAACCTTGACCTGTCTTTTTTCGTAATTTCCCCATGTGTTTTGTACAAAACAGACATCCCCCTTGTCCTCAGAGAAAACTGCCTGTGTCGGCACAGCTAACACCTGCTTTAATGATTGGGCGATAATTGAAATCCGGCACGTCATACCGGGGCGCAATCTTTTGTCCTCATTTTGCAGGGTGAAAACAACCTGAAAAAACTTCTCCTGCCCTGGCTCAGCAGATTCAGAGGTGGCCAGAGCCCCGATAAAAGTCAACTCACCTTTGAAAACCGTATCGGGATAGGCATCGACCTGAACGATGCCATTCTGTCCGAGAGAGAGTTTGAAAAGATCGATTTCTCGAACCTTAGTTTTTACAATCATTTTTGAAATATCAGGAAGATACAGGATGGGTTGGTTCATAAAAACAGAATCCCCCTCCCTCGGTTTGCGTTTTTCCCCGTCTCTGAATGTTTCGTAATGGATGACGATACCATCAAAAGGGCCTTTGATGATGGTTTTTTCCAGCTCAACCCGGGCCTGCTTGAGAGCAGTCTCTTTGGCACTGACCTTACTCAGGATCTGATTGAGAGTGGCCTGTGCCTTGGCGACCTTATGTACACCACCCTGACGATTCTGCTGAAGAAGGAGCATGGCGTTCTGCTTTTTTGCCTTAGCGCTTTCGAGTACGGCGGGAAAGACGTGTTTCTTGTAACTTTCAAACCGCCCTGTAGCCTCTTTAAATTGATCTCTCAGATTGGCTACCTTCTCTTCCGCCGTTGATATCTCGGACTTATTATCAAAACCATTCTTCTTCAGTTCCAACAGATCCTTATAGAAAGCCTCATGACGCTTGAGCTCAAGTTGCGCCTTCTGTCGTTCTTCCTGTAGCATCGATATCTTGAGAGGACCATCACCCGCCTCGAACTGTTTGAGTTCAAGATTTGCCACATTGAGATTGTATTCAGCATTGGCGATTTCCTGTCCAACCTGATTATCTTCAGTTGCGACCATCTGTTCTGCGGCCTGAACGGCAGCCTTGAGCTCTTCGACTTCCGCCTGTAGGCTTTCTACCTCTTTTTGAAAAGGCAGAGGATCGAGTTTCACCAGGATATCGCTCTTCTTCACCCGGGTACCATCTTCAATAAGATAAATGATTTTCCCTTCTGTTCCGAGAACTTCGGAGGAAAGCATATGCGACTGAGCTGCGTCAAGTTCACCTACTACGTTGATTTCAACCTGCAGATTCTGAAGCTTCACCTCAGTGTAAACAGGAGCTTTTTCCTGTTTGTCCATCTTTCCAGAAAACAGGAAAAAAATGGCCATGATACCGCCAACGACCGATGCAAAAATGATTAAATTTCTCATTAGTTGGATTTTTCTTCTTGTTTTCTGTCAAGCAAGGTCCCCAGAGAGGCTCTCAGACGATATATCCCGACAATATAACCTATAGTTTCGAGCATTTGGTCCTTTTTAGCCTGCTGTAATTCAGTTTGCGCTTCGAGCAGGTCAAAATTATTGGCCATACTGTAGCGGAATTTACTTTCGGCAAGCCGGAGTTTCCCCAAGGCCTGCTTGGCCTGTTCCTGGCGTATCCGAATTCTTTCTTCCTGTTTTTCCAGGCTGTTTAACTGAAAGCGCACGTCTTGCACAACCTGCTCTTTTTCTTGCTGTTGTTCGAGTTGCACCTGCCGAAAACTGATCTTGCTCTGCTCGTATTCATTTTTCTCGGAAGTCCGGAACAGATCGGTGTCACTTGACAGCACAGCAGTCCATCTTTGCTCAGAGAGATCCTCAAGGTCTTCAAGGTCTTCTTCTCGGGGAATATTATACCCCAGACGCAGATCAAGTTGAGGCAGAAGATTGTTTTTGGCAATAGCCACCTGTCGCTCCGACTCTCTCACCTGCATGGTGCTCAACTCGAGTTCAATTCTGTTTTTCAAGGCAATCTTCTGGGCCTCTCCAGGCTCAAGATGCACTGGTGCGTAGTCAACAGGTGCAGCGACAATTATTGCCTGCTGCTGAGGGATGGCCAATAATTCTTTTACCTGATCAATATTATTGGCATATTGCTCTCTTGTTGAAGTCACCTCTTCCTGAACGTTTTGAATCCGGATCTCGGCCCGGTATAAATCCATCGCATTGATTATACCACTCCGTTCCATTATCTTGGCAAGTGCCAGATGTTCTTTGAGATCATCCAGTTGCTTTTCCAGGAAAGCGACCTGCTGCTGGGTCTGAATACTGTTATAGACCGCTGTGACCGTCTGCACTACTGTGTCCGTCTGCTGTTTCACGAATGAGAGTTTTGCGCTTTCATAGGCAAAGGTCCCGCTATACACGCCATCCATGGCATATTCAGAACCGGCACCCTGCAGCAGCGGTACACTGAGAGCAACAGCCACCTCGTTGTCGGAAGTGCCTCCTGACTGACCTACCAGAGGAGTAACCGACATCGTCGCACCGTAAGATACCTTGCGAGAAACTGCCGCTCCAGCCTGCCAATTGTTGTCGGTTGCAGAATCATAGCTTGCCGCTCCCTGAGGTTTAACCTTGACAGCAAACTCCGCCTTCTGGGATTTGAGAGAAAAATCGCTCAATACAACACCGAGTTCCGTATGCTTTAGAGAACGGTTGTGGGCAAGAGCGATCTGGATCGCTTGCTCAAGAGAAATAATTCCGTCTTTTGGCAGTTCAACCGCTTCCTTTGTGGCAGCAGAAAGCGAGGCACCACTTAGTAATATTCCCCATACAGCAAGTATCTTTGCGAAGAGAAGTATCTTTCTCACAATCACCAACACCTTCCAAGTAACTAACAAGTAAAATACAGAAATGAGATACAGCAGCACCATTCCGGCCATTTCTAAGAGAAAGTTGTCATTTTTTCAATCGGAAAGTAGGTGGCACACAGTGGCTGTTCCGTCTAAAGAATATTGGCTTTCTTCATTCAATCAACTTCCTGTTGGAAAGTTTCTAGGTCGTCAAATTCATCCTGAGAATTGTGTTTGTAGAAACAATATACCAAAAAACCAATCACCCCCATAGATAACATTTTTGCACGAATAAGCAGGCCCATCGCTAAGGATTCTGCTCCCGGTATGCCCACAATATGAAAATAAAAAACAAATATTGATTCAAAATACCCTAGATTTCCGAATAACGTCACAGGAACATGGGCTGCGAAAAGGATTGTCGGTACCAGAGCGCACACTATTAAAAAATCCGGATGGGATCCAAAGGCTCGAAAAGCGACATATACATTGATCCAGGTCAGAATATAGAAGAGCACTGTTAAACCACCAATTTTCAACATGTATCCCCTATCGTTTCGCAAAGTCTCTGCAGCAAATCGAGCTTCATCCCGCATCTTGTCAAGACGCCGAAAAATATTTTTGCATCCGGACTCCAAAGCCTCAACATATCTTTCTGCCCGAGTCCACTTCAAGTGATCGGCAAATTTGTATAAACTAGAAAATACAAAAGAAAATATTTTTTGTGGCAGAGCCAGTGGATGTTTCACCTGCCAAAGCCATATCGTAGCACAGAGCAGGAAAACACCTGCACAGGCAGGGAAAAAAATGTAGGGATTTCTATACAATCCAGGAGAAAAAAGTGGAGATATCGCAACAAGCACAAAAAGAAATACAACTCCGGACACCCTCTCGACAAAGACACTTACAGCGGCGTATGCCTGATTGTCTATAAGTCTACCGGCATAGTAGGACCTCACGACATCACCACCGACAGTTGAAGGGAGTAAATTTGAAAAAAAATAGCCAATCAGATAAATTCGCAAAAGTTTCAAAAAAGAAATCGCACTTCCATTGCAATCAAGAATAACCTTCCACTTCAAACAACTGACCGACAGTATCAATGGTGTGAGAAGAAAAGCCAAAAAGAGGTAGAGCCAATCCACGCGGGAAAAAATTCCCATCAATTCGTTGCTTCTGACAAAGGAAAACAATATTGCAAAAAAGGCACAACTTATAACTATTTTAAGAGCTATTTTGATAGTTTTTTTGGTGAGTTTCATCTTTGCACAACGCCTTAAACGCAAGCTGGTTTTCTCATTTTGGAATCTAACAATCGCAGATTGCCGTTTGTTGGTTCCTGAGTAGATCTGATAAATGTCTTATCAAATCCACTCAGCTGTCGAGGAGGAATTTTATACAGACCAGATGTCAACTCAGGTATTGACCATACGAGGAATATCCAACAAAGCCACGCAGATGAATGAATACGCAGACAAAAGAAACAGGCATGTTACAAAAAAAGTACATAGCCGTGCATTCACATATTCTTTATTCTGGGCGCAGAGGATACCCAGCATCGGCAGGATCGGGATGAGATATCTGCCCTGGGCCTGGAAATCATTCGTCCATGAATGATAGAAAGAGGAGGCGATGAGGGCCACGGCGAGAGAGAGTGCGGAAAGGGCCTGGAAACTGTTAAACAGGCCTGCTCTGATAAAAACCGAGCCAAAGAAAAAAATCAGAAATGCAACTCCTGTCCATCTGACAAGATCATAATACACATGGCTTCCAGATATGGTGAAATATCCATAAACCCCGAAAGCGCTGCGAAAGGTTTTTTCAAACCATCGATCTTTATGGATAATCTCTTGAATGGGAACCCCTCTTTTTTTCATTGAAAGGTTCACATGCAGTTTATCCAATGGGGTGTTGGGGTTAAACATTGGACGTGCCGTCTTGTCCCTCATTGTCAGGATTTTCTCGCGTCTGTCAAAACCGTTAATGTGAAAATCGGCCGCTTTTTTTACAGCCAACAGGGAGAGACAGAGAAGGCATGCCAGGACAAAACGCTGATAGACAAGGGTGCGGTTTTCTCGATTGGTTGCCTGCCAGATTTTTAGAAAGACCAACCAGAACACTAATACAGCATATGAATAGAAATTCTTTTTCAGAAGAAAAAGAAGCCCAAAAAGCAAGGCGATCAGCAGGCCGGATTTCGCCCATTTCCACCCCCGCCGTCCGAAAAGATAGCGATTGAGGGAACTTTCCGCTACGACAAGTTGACAGCCGACAAAGAATGAGACCGTCAGGGCGAAGGCATCAGAATTACAATAGCTGAAAAGATACCAGGCCTGGGCCGATATCAATAGCGGAACAGCAACCAGACGGGAGTCGGGCACTTTAAGGGTATACAACAGAATCAATCCCAGTAAAAAGATGTTGAACATCCGGAATGTGGTCTGTTTAGAGATTTGTAGAGGAGCGATAATCCGGGCGAACTTGCCATTCAGCAGATAGAAAATTTCATTCGTATTCAACCTTGACGAGCCATATAAACTGTATGAATTACGGATGCTTTCATCCTCGATTGCCGGTGGCAGCCAGTGTTCCTTGTAATAATTGGATGCTGTGATATGGACCAATTCATCGGGGTGGACATCTTTCTCGCTGATGAGTGACATGGTAAGCGCCAGGGTCAACATCACAGTCAGCATGGCAGGGATATAGCGAAAGGCAAAATTAAGCGGATAAACAATAGGATAGACCATACCAATACAGCAGCAAATCAAGACATAACCGAAAAATACATCGCTCCAATCATACTTCTCCGGTTCCAAGCTGAGTTCATAGGAAAAATTTGGATCATTCCCGTTGGATTGTACTTCGAGTTTATTGTCCGCAACAGAATACTTAGTTATCTGGGCGAGAGGTTTGAGTCGGGAAAATTCCTCGGTTGAAGATAGACGTATTTCTTTACTGCCATTTTGCTTGATACGGATTTCTTCAATTGTACCTGTACCGGCATATTGCTGTGGATCTATCCGCAGGTGTTTTACTTTCCTGAGATCCGTCAAAAAGAAGCTGTAATGTTTACGCTCAGGTTTCACCAAGGCCAAGGCCATGCGCCCTTCTGAAAAGCCCTGCCCTTCCCCTGCCCAGTAAATCTTAAAAAAAGTTCTCTTTTCAACTTGGATTGTCAGGTCGACATGCGCCCTGTCGACAAAAAAAATCTGATAGGCAAGGCATACAATAAGGCAGAGCAGCCAGGCAAATTTGTGGCGGACAAGATTTTCGATCAAAGTTCCCATGCTTTTATCTTTTTAGACGGTTAATGACCTTATGCAATGCGTGGACCCTCTGCTCCTGATGAATAAGGAGCCGAAAAATAGCCCCTCCCTGTGCATGGAGGATGGCAAGCACCAGAAGACTGCGAATCCCTGCCCCACCTGCCAAATTACCGATAGGAATCAATCTGTTGAACATGAGTATCCTGATAGTGCGGGATATTTCACTACCTGCCAGGTCAAATCGTTTTGTCAAAACAGTCTTCATACTATTCTTTAATGCGTTCGCGCAGATGCCTCAGGAAAAATTTCAGTCTGAGCAAGGGATTACAGGTCAGCTGCAGCAGTGAAGAATCCCACAGATGCCTATTTCCCTTCACATGTACCTTGTTTGGCACATGTCGACCATGAAAATCATCGAGATGATGTTTGTGACGGATATTGGCAACCTCTGCCGTTGTTGGAAAGGCCAGCTTCGCGACCAGGAGATAATTGAACCAGGGTTTGTAATCCTCCAGAGAATATCCGAGAAGGGCAGAGGCCGCACCGTATCTCTCAGCCGCATCAAATATGCCCTGCTGCAGCGGTGCAAAATAGCTGTCCTGCTCTAACTCCGCTTGCCCGACAGCATCGCCGGTCCCCCGGAATTGCAATGTATAGCCCTTTTCAGTGAGTCGGTAGCCATTGAGGGTCGGATGGGGGGCACGACAGGCCTCTTCAAAGAGGTCTCTGGCGTAGAGGATGGTGCTCCCCGCCATATCGAATCTCTGTCGGTCGTACAAAACCCCTTCAATGTTGTTTTTGGCAGAGGTCGGATAGGAAATGCCCCGAGTTGCGCCAAAGAGGTAGCCATGGCAAATAGGGCAATCCGGCCGGTGCTGCACCGCTTCATAGAGAAACCGCTGGATGGTGCCCAGCCAGCCGATATCGACAATGGCCACATGAGCGTGGCTGAAAAATCCGACATCTGCCAAGTAACGCTGCAATGCCTCATTGGCAGGCAAGGTCTGCCGTCTGATCTCATCTTGAAAGGCGGCATCTTCCAGGAGTTCATAGAATCGCACCTTGGCCCAGGGGTCAAAACCCGCATGTAAATGGCTCAGACAGGTATCGCTCGCCAGATCATGGCGTTGCAGATGCGCTTCAAGAGCGGGAATATCAAGACTGAAGATTCTGCAGAGATCACGAAAATCACGGTTGCCGGGCGGTAGAAAGGCAATATCGGCATTTGTCCGGGTAAGGCCCTGATAGGCACAGCTGGCACCGGCTAGGGCCATGCGGCTGACGTAGAGATAGTCAATTTCCGGCAGATTGCCGTCCGGAAACAGGGCCGGCATCGATTTCTCCCAGTATTTTTTGAAGGTCCAACCTTCTCTTGAGAGGAAAAATACTTTGGAAATTCCAAGGGACCGGCACTGCTCGGCAATATATTGCACAAATCCACCGATAAGAGGGGCCAAAAAGGTATACCCTTCTCTATACAGATCAGGCCGCTCGACATTCTCCCCTTCATGGGGCTGCATGAGCTGCTGCAGGGCCCGGCCCCGCCAGAAAGGCCGACCACCACTATAGTTGCAATATCTCTTCACCACCGCCTTCCGGTGCTTTTCCGAGGCATCGTGCAGAACCAGGGCCTGCATGCCGAATTCCGAGGGCCTGAGGCCATCTGAGATCGGATTGTCACCGACATGCAGCCATTTACTCCGATCAAGTACGAATTTTTCCTCGATAAACGGGAAGGCCATTCCCGAGGCCTTGGCCAGAAAGGTATCTGCTGAAGAAATCACCTCTTCGACATGGTCAAGAAACCCGGCATGCTGTACCAGAATCCTGAGGTATTCCGCCGGGAGATAGATATCTGAAATGATATAGATCTTCTTACCCTGTCGGGCCAATTCGACAAGCCAGTCGACCAGCTCTTTTCGTGGCACCAGCATGCTGTTTTCCAGAAACAACTCATACTCGGTGACCGATTGCAACAGGGATTCACCCTTCGCCTGGCCAAAGATTTCTGCCAGAACCGCCAACATAAAACGGGGGTAACAGGCCTCGTGATCGGCAAAATTTCTGCCCGTTTCCTCTCTGTGGTGCTTTTCAATGGAGTCGCGGAGTTTCTGCACCTTCTGCCAAGGCCAGGAAAGACCGAATTCAGCCGCCTTGGCAGCGATAAACCTGGCAACCGGGAGCTTAATCAGATCGGGATCATGAATCCGACGGATCAGCAGGGTGTCAAAGAGATCAAAAGAGACGACCTCCATCTCTCCGGCCAGCTCCCGACCTTTTTTTACCAGTGATTGTATGGAATAGTATTTCTTGAAAGCCATATTGTACCAATCTCTGCAGGGGTACGCAGAAAACACGAAAAGTTCAGCCGAGTTTTTTTCTGAGCCAGGTACGCAAATTGCGGGCCAGCTGTCGTGCCGCCGGTCGAACGCCTTCAACCCTAGCGGAGGACTGTAGAGTCTCCCGTACGGCCTGGAGTTCCTGCTCAAGTTCTACCAGGCGCTCGGAGCCTGCCTCGACATAGCCCCTCTGAGGTTCTGAGACAACCGCCAGCATATATTTTCGGATCAGCTGCTGATCCTGTTGTCTGCCGGTAATCGCCGCCTCACCCAGGGTATTGCCGGAATGGATTCTGTAATAGAGCAGTTTCTCATCTTCGAGATATTGCACTTTGCCGGGATGGGCCAGCATCATACGGAAGATGTAGTCATAATCATGCAGATATCTCAACGAGCAAAAATTGCCCACTGCCCGAACCGCCCTGCCGGTCATGAACAGGTTGGAGGTGGTGACCATGAAATTGCCTTTGAGAAAGGCCGTATAGAGATCGCCGCTCTGCCGGTAGAAGGATCTGTTCTTCTGATGCCAGATATTCCAGCCAAAGGCCGGGTCGGTAAACTCCTCTCCCGTATCGGAGATCGGGATGACATCGGTAATGATACACTCCGCCTCGGTCTGCTGCCGGCAGAGCAGAAGCCGTTCAAGGCGGTCGGGGGTGTAGATATCGTCCGAGTTGAGGATGGCAACATATTCACCCTTTGCCAACCCTAGTCCCCGGTTGATGGTATTATAGGCGTCCTGATTTTCCTGATAGTAGTAGGAGAGCCGGGGATCGGTATAGCCCTGCACTACTTCTCCGGTATGGTCTCGGGAGCCATCGTCAATGACAATCAGTTCGAAATCCGCGCAGGTCTGTTGCAGCACGCTTTCAACAGCCGCTCCGACAAACCGTTCATGATTATAGGCCGGGATCACCACGGATATAAGCGGCATACTCATAGACTCAAGATCCTGAATTGGCTGTGATTTTAAAGGCTTGAAGGGTTACTGGAATATATCCGCCGAAACGCACCTCATTTCATGACGTTCTGAAGGGGCATCTGCTGGAAGTGGGCGAAAGTTGGGCATTACCTAATGAAAATCCTGGCGGAAGTCAAGCTATTCTACCTGATGCGGACGCTTTACCCTTGCGCACTGCCGGCAAACCAGTCTTGGAAATCTGCAAACGGGATCTGGCTCTCCCGGAGTTTTCCCCTGTTAAAGAAGGGATCGCCATGCTGCAAGGTCTGTCGCCATTTTTTCTGGAAATGCAGTTTTTCGGCAGTCCAGGCATCATATCGCTCTTCCTGGGCAATCCAGCGAGCGTCGGCTCGCCAGTCCACCTGGCAATAGGGTGTATAATAGATGTGCAATCCTCTTTCAAGAAGCTGGAAAGAGAAGTCATGGATAGCAAAGAGATCGGGAAAGTCACTGGCGGCAAAGCCTCCGCATTGGTCAAGGGCCTCTTTATTCACCACACAGCATTCCCAGGTTATGCTCCAGATATTCTGCGGGCATTGCAGGCCATTGAGCAGAATCGATGCTTGCTGGAGATAGCGGGCGTAATACCAGGCGGATTCATTTTGGATTTCGGGAAGGGGATTGATTTCGACAAGTCCTGAGTTTTCGCAGTGCAGGCGACCGCAGACAGCCCCGGTATCGGGTACCTGACAATATTCAAGCATCGCCGACAACCAGGTGTTATCCGTGATTACCACGTCACTGCTGACAAAGGCCACATAGTCGCCATCGCAATGCGGCAGTGCCAGATTATAGAGCGCTGCGAGCCCCTGTTCTGCAGCAACCTCGACAGGCCTGACCGGCTGATCGATGGACATCAGATAGGCATGCAGGGCTTCCATTATACAACCTGTATCATACAGCATAATCACCTCGTAATTCGCGTAGGCCGTCGTGGCTATAAGGTGTTTCAGCCAGATCGCCGGCTCTTGATCCTGCTGATCCCAGTACACCACCACCGAGACAAGCGGCAGGAGATACAGTTCCCGTTGCGCCCGATAGAAAAACTTCAGGTCGGTATGCAGGACTTCCGCCTCAATTCCCCTTCGCTCTATGGCAGCCACCACCGACTGCCTGCCGGCTTCGTTGGCATATTCTTTCTGGCTGTGGTTGATACTGGTTGAGGTCTGAGAGGCCCGCCAATGGTAGAGGACTTCCTGAATGTGGGCAATTTTTGCGGACTGCTCCGAGAGTTTCAGGAAGAGGTCGTAATCCTGTGCCCCCGCCCGCTCTACCGCAAATCCGCCAACTTTACGGAAAAGCTCCTTGGCGGTAACCACGAAATGGGTGACATAATTATGGCAGAGCAGCAGTTCGGGATTGTAATCAGGTTTATAAAAGATGCTGAAGCATCTTCCGTCTTCGCCGATCAGATCCTCATCGGTGTAAAGGAGGTCGGCCCCGGTCTCGAAGATGGTTTTCACGATCATGTAGAGGCACTCGGAAGAGAGTTCATCATCATTATCGAGAAAACCGTAATAGTCGCCGGTAGCAAGCGAAGCCGCGGCATTGGTTGCTCCGGCTATCCCCAGATTCGTGTCAAGAAACGTTACCTTGATTCTGCTGTCCTTGGCGGCCCATTCTTCGAGCAGAGGCCTGACATGAGGACTGGTGCTGCAGTCATCGGCGAGACAGAGCTGCCAATGGGGATAGCTCTGGTAAAGGACCGAGCGGATGCAGTTTCTGAGATGATGCGCGGCAACATTATAAACGGGAACGATGAGAGAAATAAGAGGTTTATTCGGGAGGTTCGCGACATCTTCGTTGGCATAATTTCCTTGGAAAACGCCCTGAGAAAGATAATGGCCGAGGGCTGAAAATGGATCGTCTCCGAGATAGGTCTGCTGATAAAAGACAGGATCGAACCAGGCGCAGGGCCAAAGGCCGAGCACCATTCCCTTCTTGAGATAATGATCAAGAAGATCCACTTCTTGACCGATGATTTCTGGATATGTTGCCGCATAATAGGCCGGATTGAAAACCGGTGCTGGACTTTTCCCTTCGGCAGCCCCAAAAAGAGCATAATGGACGAGAAGATCATCGGCGATGTCCTGCAGTACCGGCGTTCTATCTACATACCAGGAAACATCAAAGAATAGTGCCGGTTGTCGCCGTTCTTTTCTGCCAATTTTAATGTAATGAACCAGCGGTTCCATACCGCTCTCGGCAACATCTGGATATTTCTGCAGATAAAATTGCGGATCGATATAGGGATGGAGAAATCGACCCTCCGGCCAGCCTTGACGGATAAAATGGGACAGAGGATCGAGCTTGTTAAAATCCAGGTCATTGTGCATCTCTGCATAATCCAGAGGAGCGAAATAAGGGTTGGGTTTCCTGCCCTGCCGCCAACCATCGGTCATAAAATGCAGTAACGGGTCAATGCCGGTCTCGCTCATTTCCGGAGATTGTCTGAGGTAATAACGCAGATCAAACAATGGTCCGGGAGATCTCTCTTCTCGCCACCCTCCACGAAAATAATGCACCAGAGGATGTCTTCCTTCTTCAGCCACATCAGGATTTTCCGCCAGATAAAACTCAGGGTCAAAGATGCCTGTTTTTTTGATCTTCCTGTAACTGGAATTAGTCAGGGTAAGATAGAGAGAAAGGAGATTCTGTTGAATTTTTTTAATCATCGATGAAGGGGCACTGGGGCAAGGAGGAGAACTAACAACTGACTTACGAAAAAGAACGATTAAAAAATACCTGATCAGTCTGGAATTCGCAAGCCTCGGAGGGAACGGGTGACAGCATGGAGCAGGCCAGTCTTCTTAAGGACGTTGTTTCCTTGCTCCACGGCCCTTAATTGTTCCTTAAATCTTGCGGTAATGAGCAAAAGTGCTTCATCGGCTAAGGCATGAAAGCGCAGACGAACCCTCACTTGTACCAAATCTGCCAGTTCATGACAGCCGCAGTCGAGAAAGATCCATGGATCGGTGGTGTCGAAATAAAAGGTGTTTTTCTCACGCAGACAACTGTTACTCGTAAGTTTTTCGATGGGCAGCTCTTCAGTTCCGGTATTGTTTTCCAGAACGATTTTCTCTATTTCCACGACTGCATACGTGTCAATCGGGTCAAACCTCAAGGCCTGGATACCCTGGCAATCAACGGTCTGAAAAGCAATGATCGAAGTCCCCTGCTCAACCTTTCGGCCAATGCTTGATCTGTCACTGATACCCGATCCGCAATCGATATAGAGCCTGCTGGTATAATAGTTCTCCCGGGCGCTGAGAAGTCTGTCGATCCAGACCTCGATGTTCTGCTGGAACAGACTTTGATGCCGCTCGAAGATCCGTTTGAACATCGCCACCTTCTGCCATTTCTCCTTGCTGCGTACCATGGAGTCGGAGGCGACTCGATACGAGAAGAGATACTCGGGGATCTGGTACACCCCCCGATTTTTCTCAATCAGAGACAGCCAGAAATCATAGTCCTCCCAACCATACACCATACCCGGATCATAACCGCCCACCATTTCCCAATCGGTTCTACGAAAAAGGGCCGTGCAGAATATCTGGTTATCCTGCAGCATCTCGGGGAGGGAATATTCCGGCAGATTCCACTCCGTCTCCACCACCCCAAAGAGCCTGGCCTTGCAATACACTATGCCGATATCCGGATTGCTCTCGAGAATCCCCACCGCCTTCTCCAGATATTCAGGGCCAATGCGGTCGTCAGCATCAAGCGGTAGAATATACTTGCCAACCGCCTGTCTGATGCCGTTGTTCCTGGCAGCAGCAAGTCCTTGATTTTCCGTAATAAGGACAGTGGTCTTTTCTTTGCTATACTCTGCCAGCAGTCCATTAGTAAACGGATCGGTCGAGCCATCATTAACCACAATGATCTCAAAATCCAGCCAGGTTTGAGAGAGGACGGAATCAATCGCCTCTGCCAGAAAATGTCCCTGATTGTAACAGGGTATGATGACACTCACCTTGGGCATAAAGATTTTTTGGACTACACCTTGAAAGAATTGCAAGTTCACCTGAAAATCAGGCGATCATTCTGTTTCACTGCACTTTTTCATAAGAAACAGCACACTTGAGCATACGCCAAACCTGCTGAAGCAATCGGTTGTCGGGATAACCGGTCGCTCTGACGGACCGTATAACAGAAGCGGTACGGTTTTCTCCAATAAAAACCCATGTGTCTTGAAAAACCCTTCCCAGGACTTAATGCGGAAGGCTTTATAGCATGCAAGAAAAACAGGATAGACACCGTGTCCTTTGGGCAACAGTTTGCTTAGAAAAGTTTTGTCCGAAGCGGTCGAGTTTGTCAATCGCTTCTCCATGAGCATTCTCGATTCCGTATCGTTTATACATTGCCCGCTGTACTCAACCCCACAATTCCTTGACTTGGTGAGCTGTTGGACCGAACTTGACAGCTTGCCAAGATATTTTGCAGGAAGGGCCAATAAAAGCCAATAATTGGTAGGAACGGAAAAGGCAAATAGACAGTCCGGTTTGGCGACTCTTCTTATTTCTGCAAAGGCGGCGGCAGGCTCGGGGAGGTGCTCTACGACATGATTTGAAAATACAAGATCGAAAACCTGATCTCTGTAGGGAAGTTCAGTTATATTACTCTCACAGAACATCGCGTCAGTCATTGCCCGGATTTCAGTACTCGTATAGATATCCGTCGTAAAAACATCTCCAAGCTTCTTCAGATAGGGAATCTGAAACCCGTTACCACAACCGAATTCCAGGATTTTAAAATCTTGCAACTGCAGATGAGCCGCCTGTTGGAAGGCATTGATTTCTGCAAGTATCCTGACAATCTCGGCATGCCGTTTCGCCTGTCTGTGACTACGCGTGGCTTTTTCTGATTTTAAGAGAAAACTCATAAATTATCCTCTCCTTGCCATTTCAGACGATGTTGCATCTGGCCAAACATATACCGGAAATTCAGGATATAAAGCGGAGGATTCGGCCCCGACAAAAATCTCGATTCCTCGTTTCTTGAGCAGTGCCTCATCCATGATATGGAGCACATCGGCTATCGGAAGGCCTCCTGCGCAGCGCGACGGGCTGTTGGTCGGATGAATTGGGGTGGAAAAATCTGCAGGAGGAATGAGCAGGCCCCGTTGGTGGCAGAAAGCTGTTGATATTTCATAAAAATATCTCGGTGTATTGAGATCCACGCCACATAAGACAATTTTTCTATAGCCAAGCTGCATGGCAAAAATCAGCAGCCAACTGAGTGAAGCCTGGCGGAACAGAATCAGACCGGCTGGCAATGTGCAACTGAACATTTTTAGAGAATCCAGGAGAGTGAACCATCGAGACAAGGAATTCCCAGCCATGCCGGGGATGCTCATATGGCTGGCGACAAAAATCTGTTTCAGGGCCTTTGGCAGCAGCTGGCGTTCGCGCCAGAATGTCAGGCTATATTTAAAAATTACAGGAACTTCGCTGTATTCCTGAGCTCTGCGCGATAAATTTTTCCAGAGCAGGTTTGACCGTTCACTTTCCGGTTGAAATTCGGCTATGTAGTAGGTCGGAACATGCGGGTGCAGCAGCCAGAAATTGAAGCCTACCGAATCATGTTTTTTGATTTCTGCAAATTGTTTTTCAGTGTAGCCGGCAATCGATTCTCCGCTACCAAGAATAAAAAGAGTATCGGAATTCTTATAATGCTGGAGCCGCCACTTTTTTGATCCGTAAGCAGATCTGCAACTACTTTGAATCCAGAGGTGTTTTATGCACCTGAACAGCAGATTACCAAAGAATATTCCCCCCTGCAGATAACCATTTTCTGATTTTCGAATACGGGACAACACCTCAAACACCTTCCGGTTGAAGCCCCGGTATCAGGTTTTCCCCAGTGAGAAAATTCATATTTGCCTTGTATGGCGGGTGGTTCAAGAAGAGAAAAGCAATCACAGCGCCAAGAAGCGTTCTATGATCTTCAAGCCTTCTCTGCCGCTTTTTTCCGGGTGAAATTGACAGCCGTACAGGTTTTTTGATTTGACCGCGGCTGAGATGAGTCTGCCGTTATAATAGGTATCAGCAAGGCGATGTTCCGCTATTGCCGGTACGGCCGTAAATGAATGGACAAAATAGAATTCCGCCTTCTCTGCAGTATTTTTCAGAATGGAATATGGCCAGTGATTATGGGTGACGGGCGGAGTGATTGCCGCCCAGCCGATATGCGGAATTTTATGCGGGATACCATTGACATCGGTTTGTTCGATGGACTTTACGGTGCCTGGCAGCAAGCCGATTCCCTGATGGCGGCCAAATTCTTCACTCCATTCAAACATCATCTGCATCCCCAGACAGATTCCCAGAAAGGGGCGTTCGGTAAGTGCGAATTCCTTGATGGCCACATCCAGTGTCTGTTTTTTCAGCTCCTGCATGGCATTGGCAAAGGCGCCTACTCCCGGCAGAATCAAGAGATCCGCATCCCGAATATGGTCATAGCGATCAGATACCCTGACCTCGGCCCCGCAATGCTCCAGCGCCTTGGCAACACTCAGCAGGTTGCCCATGCCATAATCAACAATGGTTACCAGTCGGCTCATCTCGTTCCTACCTCGATGCCATGGAGTCTGGCTTCTTTGCGAATTTCCTGGATAGTCATCCGGTTGTAATGCAGAATATCGGCCATTGCCACGGCATCGGCCTTGCCGGTCTTCACCACGTCAACGAGATGCTGCACATTTCCCATACCCCCGCTGGCTATAACCGGGATAGATACTGTGGCCGATACGGCAGCAATCAAATCAATCTCAAATCCCTTTCGTGTTCCCTCTCGGTCAATAGAGGTCAGTAATATTTCACCGGCGCCAAGGGCTTCACAGCGTTTTGCCCATTCAACTACATCAAGGCCGGTTTTTTCGCGGCCATTATCAGTGTAGGCCTCCCATTCGCCAGGCCTCTTGTTCTTGGCCTCGATGGAGATGACCATACACTGGGAACCAAAACGAGTGGCGATTTCCGATATCAATTCGGGGCGGCCAACAGCCGCGGTATTGACCGCAACCTTATCGGCCCCGACACGCAACAGCATTTCCACATCGCCCACTGAGCGAACACCGCCCCCCACAGTCATGGGAATAAAAGCGTCCTCGGAGGTATGCCGGACAATTTCGGCCAGATTATTACGGCCATACAGACTCGCAACACAATCCATATAAATGAACTCATCGGCCCCCTGTTCGTAGTACTTCAGGGCATATTCACGCGGGTCGCCGATCACCCGCAATCCTTCAAGGTTGACACCTTTAATGAGGTTTGGTCCCTTTACATCCAGCCGTGCGATCAGCCTGATTCCCGCCATCACATATCACCCTTGTTCCGCCCTACATAAAAGAACTCCGTCGGCTGCAAGACCCCGAGACGACAGAGTTCCGCGTCCGCATCCCGTAAATAGCGGGCCAATCGTGTATTGACCTGCTGTTCAAAGCGGAGACCTCCAATCAATTCGTGAAAAAAAGCATAGCGTTCCTGAAAGTGCAATTGGCGGAAATTTTTCTGGAGCATCTCGTTCATT
Organism: Desulfobulbaceae bacterium; assembly: GCA_031407875.1. Classification (GTDB taxonomy): domain Bacteria; phylum Desulfobacterota; class Desulfobulbia; order Desulfobulbales; family Desulfocapsaceae; genus Desulfoprunum. Next base: position 35,654 of record JANOIV010000128.1, read on the forward strand.
TCCAGGAATCCTGCTTCATTATCATTCACCGACTGAACATTTTCGCCTGTTTCACTTTCATATCGCATCTCCGAGTAGATCAGATCTATCTCTTCAGACTGCTGCTCAAGGTTCTCCGGTATTTCAATTTGCTGAAAAAAACCATCTCCCTGGGAGAGCAGCACGCGCACAAGATGGATAAATGCGGCATTTCCTCGGGTCATCCTGTCCCGGGTAGGTTCATGAACTATGATAATACCGTTATCTTTGAGCAGGCTGCGGACCCTCTTGCCGACATCTTCCTGGTCCGGAAAATGGTGCAATGCGCCAACAAAGACCACCGCATCAAATGACTGCGCGGGAAGCAGCCCCTCATTGAAAAAATCGCCACTCAGATAATAAAGGGGACCTCTGGTCTCAAGCCACGGATCTTCCTGAGCATACCGTTTCGCAATATCGATGCATACTCTGGAGAGATCAATCCCTGTCACGTCGAGATTATTTCTAGCAAGTTCCAGAGAAATATATCCCGGACCGCAACCGATTTCGAGCACTCTGGGCATAGCCAATCCCGTTTGGCCATAATCGCGAATAGCCTTGCGGACGAGTTCAAACTGTTCACCGAAATCAAGTCTGACATAATCAGGGTGACGCCAGGTATTATTGTAGAAATATGTACACTCCCGGGCACGGCGCAGGTCAGGTATGTGTCCTGCGGCAATGCGTTTCTGTATCTGCCTGTCAAAGGCCTCCGCTTCCTGAAGAAGGAGATCTTGTGGTGTTGTCTCTGTCAAACGGCATGCTCCATTATGCTCATGATTCCTGTAATATCATTTCAAGAATTTTTAGATCTATTTCCGAATCAATATCAAGACTTTCCAACTGCGACATCGGATATGTATAGGCAGGCTCAATATAAAACGACCTTTTTTCGCGAAAGAGTGTACTGGACATACAGTACATAGCGCCATTGATTCTGTACGCCTTTGGCAGCAGTTGCCGGGGGCTTTCAAGACTCCGATGATCTTTCAGCGGTTGCAGTCCGTGCTTTCCTGAAATAAGCATCTTCCAAGGGTGATGTTCGGCCTCGGTTATACTTACAGCACTTTCCATCCCCGATTGCAGGAATCCACGCAAGCACTCCTCAAGATGTTTTGCAGTACGCAAAGGGGATGTAGGTTGTAAGAGGACAAAATATTCGGGGAATTTGTTCTGTTTTTCCAGAAAGTGCAGGGCATGCGCAACTGCATCGCTGCTGAGGGCCGTATCGGTCGCCAATTCTGCGGGTCGGTCGATGACCTGCGCCCCCCACTGTCTGGACACTTCTTTTATCTCATCATCATCTGTGGTTACGTAACAGTCATCAATAATTGAACAGTTGAGCGACGCCTCGATTGAGTAGGCAATCAGAGGTTTCCCACAGACCAGGCGAACATTTTTACGAAGGATACCCTTTGATCCACCCCGAGCTGTAATAATTGCTGTGATCCTTTTCATACACTCAGGCATTTTTCACTGACAAAGTCTGAAAAATCTTCTGCTTAGGGGTTTCCCAAAGACTGTTCTTTTCCAACACGTTTATAAAGCTTTCAGCGCTCCTGCCACTGCCGAAGTGCTTGCAGGAAGGAAATTTCCCCGAGTCGACGGCCTTGTTGATTGCCTCAAGAATCGATGACTTTTGTTCTTCCACCTGAAAAATTGAGGCATGCGTAAAACGGTCCTGCTGCCTCGAACCAATATTAATGGTAGGTACCCCGAAAACCGGGGCTTCATGAATGCCGGCACTTGAATTGCCGATAATAAACTCGGCATGCTTCAAAAGCGAGAGAAAGTATTCAAATCGCAGAGATGGAAAAATCCTTACGTTCGCCCTGCCTTTTAAGCGGTTATATTCATTGAAAATATATTCAGATCCGGTGTCGTTGTTGGGATAGATGATGACATAATTCCTGTCGCTTTCCAAAAGAGCATCAACCAGTTCGCGCACATGCTCGGCGACCTTGCCAATCTCCGTTGTCACGGAATGGTAGAGAACCATGGCATATTTTTCAAACGGCACCTCGTAATATTCTTTCACCTTTGTGATCTCTGGAAGTTCATCGGACAACATGACATCAATATCCGGAGATCCGATGATGTGTATGGACTCCGACTGCTCTCCGAGCTGCAGCAATCGGCTCTCGGCTTCCTGATTGGCAACGAAATGGAGGTGCGCCAGCTTGGTCACGGAGTGCCGTATCAGATCATCCACGGTCCCCGACAATTCTCCCCCCTCCACATGCCCGACAAGGATATTGCGTAATGCCCCAACCGTGGCTCCCGCCATGGCCTCGACACGATCCCCATGCACCACAAGAAGGTCAGGTTTATACTCATGCAGGTACCGTGAAAGACCGGTTATAGTATTGGCCAGGACCATCTCCATGGGTTCGCCGTGTATTTGGTTCATATACGCGAATATATTTGTAAATCCAGATTTGTGGATCTCTTCAACCGTCATGCCGTACCGGTAAAGAAGATGCATTCCCGTGGCAAAGATGGAATATTCAAAATCTCCATGCTGCTCAACGGCCCGAATAAGAGGTTTGAGTTTGCCGAAATCAGCCCTGGTTCCGGTGATGAAGACGATTTTCCTCATTATTCAATCCACGATTTCTTGATCTGGGATTTATCGCTGATGCCAACCACCGCCTTTCTGCCAAGCACCTGTTCGTAATCAGCGGCAAGTATCTCCCCGGTCCCCGGGCGTTTGACCCAGATATTCTCCTTTGAGAAAATCTCACCGGCCTTGATGTCCCGGATCGAAACCACCGTTGCATAAGCGAAATCAATGGTCGGCTGCTCCTCAGGAAGGATGCTTTTTTCTCCGCCAAGACACTGATGAAGGATCCTGCTGCCCTCGATCAATTGGCGCAAGTCTTCAGGATCCATGGATATTTCAACATCAGGCCCTGGCCAACTCTTATCAGAGACAAAGTGTCTTTCCAAAAGACTCGCGCCAAAAGCTACTGCGCCAAGACATGGATAATTACTGAGCGAATGATCGGAAAGTCCCAGAACCGCATCAGGAAAGGCCTGCTGCATCTCCCGCAGCGCCCCGAGCCTGATTTTATCATAGGGGGTCGGATACATACTGGTGCAATGCATCAAGGCTAAAGGAACGGCATATCGACGCAAAATCTTAACCGAACGGGATATTGCCCGCATATCGTTCATCCCGGTACTGAGGATAACCGGCTTGCCGAACCCGGCAATATGCTCGACCAGCGGGAAATTATTGCACTCCCCCGAACCGATTTTATAGGCGGAGACGCCAAGTCGCTCCAATCGGTCGGCAGCGGCCCGGGAAAAAGGCGTACTCAGATACATTACTCTTTTCTTCCGGCAATATTCTAAAAGCTGCCGCTCCTCGTCCTCATTCAACGCGCAGCGAGACATGATATCCCAGATCGATTCCGTGGCATTACCGGGAATAACATCATTGGGAATCATTTCATCATCAACGACATGACATTGAAATTTGACGCATTCGCAGCCAACAGCGACGGCATCGTCGATCATTTTCATCGCCTTGCCAAGATCTCCCTCATGATTGATGCCGATTTCGGCAAGTACCAGCGGTGGATGCTCAGGTCCGACCAGGCGATTCTCCAATTGTATTTCCGGTGTCTTCATATGCGAGCCCGTTATGCAACCTGGTGTTTCAGTAACCATTCGCCATTCACATCCTTCGACCAGAGATGCGGCGATCTGGCCTTGTTAATGATCTCCCAGAAACGTTCCTCAGTGATATCCATATATTCAATAATTTCCTGAAAAAATTTTGCAGGGAATTCAGTATCGTACCGCTTCACCAAGGCCACCCCTTCATCTCTGGTGATCTTACCGTTGCGGATTTCCTGGGCCGCATCATAGGTCGCCCGGCCAATACCGAATTTGATCAAGGTGGTGTAATAGTGCAGAGGATCGATCTTGTCATCGATTGAACTGTACTTCGAATACGATCCCTCGGTACGCTCTGTGTTCGATTGAAAACCCGTATGTTCTGCTGCATAATAATAGCATTCCTGCGGATCCCATTTGAGATAATAGCCAAGGTAATGAACCTGGGTCCCAACCTCTTTGATCCTTCCACCATCCAATGGCAGGTAGGGCGTTAGATCTCTCAGTTCAATCTCATAGTTTTCTATAAGTTCCCGTATCTTAACTCCACCCAAAACCAGCTCCATGACATCCGGTTTGGCTTCGTGGAAAAATGACATGTCCATCAGAGGCGAGTCGTTTTCTTTGATATTATTGCCATATTCAGCCTGGTTTTCGCCATAGAAGACCAGGGGAACATTGTGCAATACGGAGTAGCGGGGGCCAATCAATCGTTGACCGATTATGAACGGTTGGAATGGATGCACCAAATTCTCAAAGGCAAGGCGGGTCAGGGTTCGGTGGACCTTGCCGTTTGGAGTGAGAAGGATGTTGTCGAGTCCGGAGTGGATCCAGTTCTGGAAATTCTGCCAGCCAATTGAGGTGTATTTATGGGGTGCCCAGGTGACGGTCAGGGGATTCATGCCGTACTTATAGCGGAGAATATGGGAGGTGAAGGCTGAATCCTTACCGCCACTTCCCGGAACTATGCAGTCGTACCCACCATCTGTTCTCCGGTGCCTGGCGCACAGTTCAATAAGTTGCTGCTCTCTTTTGTCCCAATCGATTTTCTCTTTGATCTCGGCATATCGACAGGCGGAACAAACGCCCTCCTCATCAAACATGATCGTCGGTTTTTTGTCCTTCGGATCATTTTTGAATTCGACCACCGAACTGGGTCTCTGATTGGAAATTACGCATTTTTTGCAAAAAACAACTTCCTCAGGCAGACCGTAAAACACATTGTCCGATTCTCTATTAGCATTCATTTTTATATCTTATTCCAGGGATGTCTTGTTAACAAATGGGTTCACAGCAATCGCCAACTGTACGTTTTCTAAGCCAACCTCGGTCGACACTCATTTTTTTAAATAACTTTTGATAAATTCTCCCAACGATATCGAGAAACTCCCTTCACCTGGTTTTTGGGATTAGCTTTTTTGTTTCAGATTATTGAGAACTTTTGAGGAGAATAGAGAGATATTTTTGTTCATTTTACGCATATTTCGTGAAATAAATTTACCTGCCTTTAATTGCCAATTTATGCAAGTAAAAATTAATGTGAATAAAAATGGAATTTTCCTTTCTCTCATCTTCTCATTAAAAATATCCAGCTCTTTTATAAAGTTAGTATGATCGAATATCAATTCATATAAACTCTCTTTCACTTTAAATTCTTTTTGGAAGAAAATATAATACCAATAATCTTCTATGCTTAAATACGAGTATTCATTTTCAAAGGCTTCAATTTTAAAATTCCACTTGAGTTTATTCCAGAATGGCAAAAGGACAGCATGAGAGTTAACACACAAAGGAATTAACGTGACTTTGTCCTGCCCAGCAATACGCAAGGCACATTCTGGTTCAGAATGAACACCATGTTGAGGATATATTACAAATGTTTGAACATTTTTAAATAACACTAGATTAGTTACATCACGAAAATTGAAAAATTCTTCAGACAAAGATTTTTTCTCCCATAATATTTTTAGGGACCTGGGCACTCTATCTAATAACTTATTTTCATAAAAAAATTGTTCTTTAATGGTTGTATAAGGAGAAAATAGGAATAACTTGATCGGTATTTCTATAAATTTTTCGGCCAATTTGGACGCATATACAATCCCAGCAGTACAAGTCTTGCTCAACCCTATAATATTTATCAAAAAAATCCTGTTTTTTACTATAGCATCAACAAGAAAATCGAGTTTTTCAGGAAAATATTCAAAATCGTTTCCAACAACCATTTGAATATTGGTAAATCTAAAATCCCTTAAAATTGGTTTTTCTATTCCCAAAATAAGTGTAATAGTTTTGTTTCTATCATTATTAAAATTATAATATAGTTCCGCCATCCAACCTTCCTTTGTCTTCCACTTTCTCTTTCTTTAAATGCAGCATTACTATCAAAGAAAAATATCTATTTCAATTCAGTTGCTTTTTCCATTTAATGGCAATTTTGTGACATGAAAGGTTTCTGACTCTAACGTCCTTAGATAACTATAACAATTCTCAATTTCATCGAGCTTTTTTTTATTATCACACACAAAGTCAGATGATTTGATTTTAAAGGATTCAACCTTTACCATCCCGTCAAACATATGATAAAAATTTTGTAAAGCTGATGAATAAAAAGCAGCAACAACTTCAGGCAAAACTTTTTCTTTTGCTAGTCTGTATTCAATCGGTAATTCCGAATATTTGATTTTTAAGCCTAATTCTGATTTCAATCGTTCAAGGTTCCTAGGATGCTCGTCCCGATGCGGGCAATATACAAAATCACTAGAGGAATAGTATTTTTTTATTTGTCGCATACAATCAACATAGACATCCGTATCCATATAAGAGTGCTCAATCATTGGCTGTCCTAAAAATAATACCTGCTTGACTGGTTTTTGTTTAGATAGATTCAACCTAAGTTTTTCGTAAGTATTTCTGTCTATTCTAATATTATTGTTATTACCTATTTTATAAGACGAAAAATATAGAACATTTTGAAGTGATTGTAGCTTATAGCCAAAGATTTGCTTCGCCAAGAACTCCTTCATGCGGTCTCTTATTGAAAAGCTTCGAAAATTTCCTTTCATTGCTTTGATTTTTTCAGCAAAATTATTAATTACTGCAAAACCTTCGTCTATAATAACAATTTCTTCAGGTTTTATAGAGTTGACTATATGCCTCATTGAAGCTGTATTTTCATTCCCGATAAATACCCTTGAAGCTGTTTGATTGTCTTGTTTTACCGAGTTGAGTTCCTTTACAAATTGTTTTATTAGACTGATATTATTACAATGCTTCCAAAATATGTTCCGTTCTTTCTCTCTTTTTTGACTAAATCTAAATGCGGATAAATTATATGACACATAATGGATCTCCTTCCATAATGAATCATCAAGAATTGTTTTTATGACTTTAAGATCAACTGGATAGCGTTCCTGACACAAAATCACCAATATACTCTCTTCGGGTTTTATCTTATAGTAGTACTGAGCCTCTACAGCATTTAAATATGAAAGTGGAACTCTTATAACAAAGTAATTCATTTCCCCAATCTACCTTATTGAAATAATGGAGATATTCACTTTACCATCGTCTTAAACTCAGGACAATTCTTCATCAATTCATCATATGTCCCGGAATGGGTGATTCGACCTTGATTCAAAAAATGGATTACATCGCAGTCAACAAGTGTTGTCAGGCGATGGGCGATCATGATAATAGTTTTTTTCCGTGCCAACCCTCGTATCGCCTCCATTACCATTGCCTCAGTGATATTATCCAGCGAACTTGTCGCCTCATCGAGAATGAGCACCTCTGGGTCAGAGTACATTGCTCTTGCAATGCCTATTCGTTGTCGTTGCCCACCCGACAGCCTGAGACCTCTTTCCCCTATCACAGTATCGTAGCCCTCTGACAATTCATTGACGATAAAATCATGGAGATGCGCTATCTTCGCTGCCCTTTCAACAGCTTTGTCGTCAATCTTATCCATATCTATACCAAAAGCAATATTCTGTCGAACCGACAGGTCGCTGAGAAAAATCTGCTGCGGGACATAACCGATAGTCCGCAGCCATGCTCGCATGTTGCTCTTGTCAACAGGTCTGCCATCAACCAGTAGCTCTCCCTCCTGAGGAAGAAACAACCCGAGAATAATATCAATAAGTGTTGTTTTTCCTGCCCCGGTTGTGCCGGCAAATCCCACCGTTGTTTTTGCAGCAATATAGAGATTTAAAGAATTCAGTACAGTTTCTTCCGCCCCCGGATAGGCAAACTGAACAGCCTGCAATTCTATAGATTTTCTAAATTTCATTGGTGTAACGACGTCTTCCCAACTTTTAATTTCTTTATGCGGATATGTCTTCAAGGCAAGATCTTTGGAAAGTCGATCAAGAAGCGCAAGGTTGAATTTTACGGTAGTAATGCCAGAAAATACCCCTTGCAAGGCCGGCATCAAACGATATCCGGCAAAGGCATAGAGCGCCATGAGAGGTATGATGTTTGCTGTATCCCGCTGAGTAGCCACAAAATACAGGGTAATCAGCAGAATTCCGCCAAATGAGATCACCTCCAAGGCGTATCGCGGCACTTGGGATACAATCTGGTGAACGGCCTGATTCATGTTGACTTTATAGGAATATTTAGAGAATGCGTTCAGGAAAAAACTCTCGCACCCTCGAACTTTAATGTCCTTTATCCCGGTAAGTGCCTCGCCGATATAGAGAAACTGTTTTTGATTTGCATAGACTCTTTCTTTGCCAACCTTTGCGAGTTTTTTTCTGACAGTAATAAATATGAGGGAATACGCGCCGCCGAGGACTAATCCTACAATAATCGCCAAAACAGGATCAACAAGGACAAGAAGAATGAATATAAAGAGGGAAACGATGATTTTTGCAACCATCTCCATGAATGGTCGTAAGATTCCCTTGAGAAAATATGCAACTTCATTAAGGATATTCGCGCCCAGATTAGCGGTATTCTCGTTGAGAAAAAACGCATAAGGCTGGGAGAGATATTTCGCGAATAAACGCCTGGCAAGCGTATGCCCTCTTAGCCAAGTAAATCGGACAAGGAACCATTCATTGAGTGCAGACAGTGAATTATTGAGAATAATGATACAAAATACAAACATACCAAGAGCAATTAAAAACATCCGAGGGGAATTAAACCCTAATAATTGATAGGTATAGGCAAGGTATTTATTGGTATGGATTATTCCAGGATTAGATACAACTGCGATAAATGGCATAATTGAAGCAACGCCTGCAACCTCGAAAAGCCCACGAAATATAATCCCAATCAGCAACAGGAAAACTTGTGTTTTTTCCTTTTTATTAAAAAGCGAAAATATTTGTTTAACCATTCGTATCATAATGCTTTGAAAATATATTTTAGATTTTTAATTGGCTATTGTAGGAGGTTGCAACAAATAAATCTTTGATCTGCGGAAGAGAGTCAGTACAAGGAAAAAGCTCGGGGCTTCATTTCAACATGCAAGGTGTGTTTTTCAAGGATCGGTGAAGATTGACCGCAAATAGGCTACATCCTCAGATTACAGCTAAGTTTTTTATATAATTGATAGTAGGCATCGGATGTCTTATCGAAAGAATATTTCTCTGCCATTGCACTTCTTGCGTTAATCCCTAGCTTCATCCGAAGTTCTTTATCTTTCAGTAAAAGATCCAGTTTTTCGGCTAACTGCTCATAATTTTCCGATTCAAACAAGATACCAGTCTTACCATCTTCCACGAGTGGAAGTACACCTCCAATTTGCGAGCAGACTGACGGCAGACCTACCGCCAAAGCCTCCATGAGCGCATTAGGAAATCCTTCCTTGCGAGAGGGAAATATAAAAATATCAGAAACACCTAATAAATACTCAGGCTTGCCTGTCTCACCATAAAATATTACATTTTCAAGGCCTTCCTGGATAACTTTCTCTTTCATCGCCTTTTCTATAGAATCAGGCTGATCTTTTCCGCTTCCGACAATCAATAGATATGCATGGGGATTTTTTACATATACAGCGGGCCAGGCAGCAAGAACTATGTCCAGCCCTTTGCCAAAAACCAACCGACTGGAGAAAACAACCAGCAACCCATCTTCAATTATCTGGTGCTTATTTAAGAATTCACTCCGGGAGAGATCATCTGCAGCCTTAAAGCGGAGGCAGTCGACAGCATTTCGGATACAGACGATTTTCTCCTTCCTACATGATATTTCCAATAATTCTTGTTCAATTTCATTAGTCATGCAGATTATCGCATCTGAATTTTTGAAGATAGCAGCAATTCCTCGTCCCACTGAAGTCTGAACCAAATCAGGAATCCGACCTGCCGAGGCAATCTTGGCAATATTTTTATTTCCGATCAATTTTGCCGAAATAGCACAGAGAGCGCCCATTTTTAAAGCACCGTGTGAATGAAATATTTGTATATCCCTGCACTTGAACAGCAAATAATTAACTAGAGAGAAAACAAATAACACGGTGCTCAATGTTCCGGTTCCAGGTCGACCTATTCTGTGTACACAAATATTGTCGACCATCTCTTCTTGCGGCATCTCTTTAGACCACCGCCTGGTAACAATTTCGATTTCACAGCCTTTCGATACTAGATGAGGGATAAGTTGGCGCAATTGGTTCTCCGCTCCTCCCCATATTGGCATATACCTTTCGGTGACCATCAATATTTTCATTCTATATCAAATAAATAGGGAATTCATACGAAGGGGTGTGCGCGTCTTCACCGGTCAAACGATGTTTTAATCACTGTTTTTCACTCAAGCGTTCTGCTCCGAAGATGGCTATCAGTAATCTGCTCATACAGTTTCTGATATTTATCCACCATTACATTCAATTCGAACTCCTGCTCAAGTTTTTTTCGCCCATTTTTTCCCAGGAGTTTTCCATTTTCCGGATCGTGAAATACTTCAAGAATATGTTGTGCAAGAAGCACGGGATTATTTTCCGGAACGAGATAACCCGTTTGTTCATGAACTACAATCTCCCGATTTCCCCCGCAATCAGTTGCGATTACAGGCTTCTTCAGGGCCATGTATTCGAGAATCGCATTGGATATTCCTTCGCCATGAACATCACTGTTCGTCAACAACAAACAGAGATCGGCCGAAGCGATAAATGGCTCAGGATGATCACAGTCGCTGACTATCGTAACTATGCGGTCAAGATGAAGATCGGAAATAAGCTGACGGGCAGGACCAAGAAGCTCCCCTCTCCCCACTAGGATAACAGCCAGCGAATGAATTTTTTCTTTTAACCTGGGAACAATCCTGATCAAAGATGCATGGTCTTTTTTTCTGGTAAAATTTGCCACCATACAGAGTACAAACTCTTCAGGTCTATTCATGCTCTCTATATTGTCGAATCGGTTCAGATCAACTCCATTGTAGATGACACGGCTTTTATCATTATCTGTGATCACGCCAAAAGCAATGAGGCCGGCTTTGGAATTTGCAACTATCCTGTCACAATATCTCATGCACATTCGGCTGAGATGGTCCCGACCTGTCATTTTTGGTCGTGCGCTGCGAATTGAACCATTGATAATGGTTGCTCCAATCCTTTTCCCAATAGCGAGCCCTAAGAGATCGGAAAAACAACCAAATGTATGTATTATCGTGATTTTTGCCTTTTCTGATTCGCGAGTTACTTTCCAGAAAAAGTAAGGCAGTTTGCGGACTATCGCCCAAGATGCATTCTCGGCACGCTGCAAAGGAAGGACAGTTTCAACAAGCTGTTCGGCCTCAGATAGTCTGCCACCGCCCCCAGCCAGAACCCCAAGATGAAAGATGAAGGATCTACGGGAACGCATCCCGCGCAGCAATTCGACTATCTGCCTCTCCATCCCTCCTGAAGACATCGCATCGACCAGAATCAGAATAGAATGTTTCGAGAAATCCATCAGGAGATTTTTTGAAAAATACCGTAGATATCCTCTCCTAAGCCTGTTACCTGCAAAGGAAGATTGAGCAATTTTCGCATTGTGAATAAGAGCTTCAGCTTTGCTGAACTTGAGGAGCCTACAAGATTCGCCATAGCATTAGCAGGCTTTTTTTCGGCCTGCCGGAGAATTCTTCTTTTGAGTTGCTTTACAGTTGCCGGTTGAATCTCGGATGTCTTCAGATAACACTTTTTAAAGCCGCACTTTGCCATGAGTTTTTCGATAGTGTTGACTCGAAAAAGATGGCAATGACAGCCTGGATCAACCGCTGGCCAATCAGATTTCAACAATTTCCAGCCAATACTGCCTATATTGGGCGTAGTCAATGCCAACACACCATCAACCTTTAATATTCTGTGGCATTCTTCCAGTATGATTTCAGGATATGGAATATGTTCTATCACCTGCCACATGCTTACGGCATGAAAAGACGCAGATGGCAGATGCAGGTCTTCCAGAGGCCTGATATGGACTTTATTACCACGGCTCTTTGCAAAATCCGCTGATGACGGTCGGAGTTCAACCCCTTCAGCTTCCCATCCATAATGAACTGCTGATTCGATGAATGCTCCGTTTGAACAGCCGATATCAAGAAGTTTGCCCGCTTGACCAAAGCGTGAAATCCATTGCAGGCGTGGATAAAAGATTTTCTCGCGTTTCTCTCTGGAAAAATCCCAGTCCCGCTTTACATCTGAAGTATGATGATTTCCTCCGGAGGGCAATTTTTCGGAAAGATCAGAGATGAAGCCCTCTGCAATGAAAACATGATTGCAATGCTCACACTTGAGGTACTTTCCACTTCCTTTAGAGCAGAAAAAAGTGGGCGACCCATTCCCGCATATGATGCATTTATCCATAATTTCAGTCTTGCTATCTCAATTAACAGGAGCCGCTTGGAAAAAGCGGTTTTTACCACCACGGAGTAGATAATAGTGACTTTGCTTTGCGAATAATCCGACATAATATATTGTTATTATTATTTTCCAATAAGCTTTCCAGCTTGAGAATATACTCGTCACGTTCTTTCATACGATTTTCATATATATTCAGTTTACTTTTAAATCGGGCAATAATTTGCTCCGTCTCCTGATTATAAATTATGTAAAAATTATCCCGAGGCAGATAGTTCATTATCTTGGTCACTAGTGCATTGAGATCATGATCTATAGGCCAATATACGAGATTTCCAATCAAGGATTTGAGCATTATATGCTTTGCACTCGTATCGATAGTAAAATGTTCCAATATATAAAGCATGATACCCAGGAACTCTACAATCGGCCGAGTCGGATTTTCTTCCTTCCCAAAAACACTTGATTGATGGCGTACGAAATAATTGAGTGGCTCACTTAAATAGCAAATTTTATTCTCAGGATATGAAGACAAAGATAAAATATAGAATAACCAGTCGCCGTTGTTGGAATAATCAGCAATTTGCGAAATCTTGCTCAAGTCGACAAGATTTTTATTGAATATTACAGCACTCGCATTTGGGATAGTATTTGTGCAGCACAAATATTTTCTAATCTCTTCTATGCCATTTTCCTTGTAGTCCTGACTCCATTTGGAAAAATCAAAATACCTCGATATATAATTAGAATAATTGTCGATCTCATGCCCCGATTGATCTACAAACCTTGATTGGCAATATGCCAGGACAACCTTTTCATCATCAAAAGTTGCCAATAGCTTTTCAACAAAATTTAGCTCGCAATAATCATCAACTTCAGCGATCCATAAATAGTCATGCTGTGCGAGTTCAAGTCCCTTTAACCACTGCTTGAATACCCCCTGATTGCAGTCGTTTTTTATAATACGCCACGGGATATCGCATTGAGACAAAAGGTTTTCGGCAATATCCAGACTGTCGTCGGTTGAGCAATCATCAAGAAAAAGGATTTCGCAGGGCTTTACGGTTTGGTTAACAATGCTCTTTATTCGGCGATCTAGAAACAAAGCATAGTTATAATTTGGTATAATTACAGATAGATTTTTCATTAACTAAGACACAAGCGAGCCCTTTATATTGCATTCTGACAGTAAAAAATGTGATTGGTGTCCACTTTTTTCAACTCCCCTGACAAATTGGCGTCAAGGTGAGAGAAAAGAAGCTTGCGAACTGGGCTGGAAAACGATTGGCCAATCGACTATCAATCTCCCACATCATCTTATAGAGCAAGGGAGGTATTGGTATCTTACGTGCCACTCCGCCGGTAGCCATATAGGAAAGCGCAGTATAATAAAATAGTTGAGCATCATCCCATGTATAAAATTCCCGCAGCTTATTATCCCAGCCTTTGTTGCCGAAAAATATCAAATAAGGTATCGCCATATTGGCGGAGCAAAGCGGGCCGGTAATATTTGATAAAATAGGGGCTTCAATGTTGAAGTCCGAGGGTTCATGGTGCAAACGGGTATAAATTAAATTGGACAACCTTGAATAATAAGGCTCGACAAACATGATCCGCCCACCGGTGCGCAGTTTTCCATGAGCTTTCAACAGAAAGGCAATCGGATCCTGCAAGTGGTGCAACACATTTGTCAGGGTGATCACATCCAGACTCGACGGGGCAATTTCCTCCACACGATCAATCTGGAGAGCGTCAAAGACATAATCAACATGGCCCATCGGCATGATATCACTTGTTTTGACCGAAGGATAAAAATGCTTTAGCGGCGACATACCGCTGCCGATTTCCAAAATCTGTAATTCAGACGCCGACAGAGAATCTCCCAACAACCTCACATATAGCTTATGATACCAATATAGAAGGTTCGGTTTCTTGAACAATGCTTTGCGGTTGTCCAATGTGTCATTAATATCCTGCTGCAGCACCTGATTTTCCATTAAAAAATATCCCTTGTACACAGATATTGTGCGCTATTAACTACTTGACGGCGGGTAACGGAACCACCACTCGCCGCCCACTACTATCCCTGGTTCCTTTGTCAGCCGCCAGATTTCCTATTCGGCTATCCGGATGATATACGCCAAAACCAAGGGCTTTAACTTTCGGATCAATAGGCAATGCAAAAGTGGTGGAATCATAATGCCATCTTCGATTAGGGTTGACATTCTTATAACCTCCCAATCCAATCTGTTGATTATGTATCATATTCCCCTGAGCGTCAATTAAGTGAAAAAACATGATTCGCTGATTATTATTTTCATCGTGTTTCAGTTCCTCCCACCATATTTCCACTTTCAGACCTTCAGTTTCGCGCCTTATCATCAGCGTATGTAGCTTATAAAGGTCGCCAAACTGTATCTCTTCTTCTAGCGGAGTCTTGATATATGACGAGACCTCAGAAGCACTCCAATAGCGACGGGGATTCGCCTTGTTGAAATCTGCATGCCAGGAACGGGTGGACACAAACTGTTCAGCGTCACGCTCAAACTGTGCACCGTCTATAATTTCCAAGAGACGCACACGGGTTTCTGAAACGACCCGAACGCCGTTTTTCTCAGTCAATCCGCTTAGCCATGCTTGAAAAACCTGATTTTCAATCCCGAAGGATCCAATCGTTTCAATGTGCATTAAACGTTGCCTCTCTGCCTCCTCTTCTACGGGACGGAAAAGGACGTAGTCAGCGGATAGCAAATCACTAACTCGCGTCACGAACCCCTTCGTCCAATCTATCTGCCCTCTCGTAATAAAAGTAGGATAATCTGGTCTTATGGTCGCTTCATAACTGCCAACACTAGCAAAGATCGCGGCGGCAAGCCCTGACTGAAAAGAATAAACATTCGCATTCCTACCATCCTTGCGCACTTTTTTAAGAAAAACATGAGCCTGAACCTCTTCCTCACGCGATGTCCCCACCGAGATATTTACTCCCGTGATCTTTTGCCAGGGGACAGGAGGATTCCTCTGTATCAGGAGGCAGGCCATGTTTACTGCAGGCAAGATACAAATCAATAATATCATCGTTCGGGCCCATGCCTTTGCATGTTGCCAAACTTGAATAGCCATGGGTACAAGGTAAATGAACCCTATCAACGCAAAGGGGAAGAAATACCTAATTTGGCTACCACCCGCCTGAACGACCAACCAGTACCATACACCACCGGCCCAAACAAGAGCCGCCATCATCAAGAGGCCAAGCGTTTTTGGTGATCTGACATGATCATCCACCTCGCTACGGCAATAAGGATTGCATCCATAGAGGATAATAATTACCAAAGTCCAGATGATCAGGACCTCTCCTATGCTCGGGTGGACCAATGTGGGAATATATGATAGTGGTATTGCCAGTACTTCCTTCATCAAAACCAATGCCTGCTTGGCATATCCAAGATTTGCAGGAGAAAGATATTTTGACGATACGCAGCTAATGACAAAGATTAAAAAAATAATGAACAACTGCAGAGTACCATATATAAGATAGCGACGCCGATCCAACGGAAAGTCAGTGTTCCGCTGAGCTTTCCACCATCCCCACATGGCAAGCATGAACCATGTCACCCCTAAAAGAGCCATGGCCATGAGCCCAGACGGTTTAACCAAGAGCGTGAATGATCCCAGCATGCCCCCCAGACAGAGCCAGCGTTGCGAACCCGTCGTCAAACTTCTAACAATCGCAGCGGCCGCCAAGGCAGCAATACCTGCCTGGAAGTTATCAACCAACCCCCAAGGCACTGGGGTTTGAATGTTCTCCACCCATTCGAAATGGTAAAATAATGGCAAGGAAGAGAAAAGCAATGCCACTCCCGCCACTCCCCAGCCTACCGCCAAAGCCCGGGACAACCCAATCGACATGTAGACAGCTATGACCACACATACGATGGGTAAATAAACGGAGCGAAAGTGAAAGCCATGAAAATTAGATGAATATCCAAAAGGGAATGTCATCAGGATGGTTCCGGGAGGGCGTACTGTTGGCTCAATATTGAGGGGGTTGACCCATTTCCCACGGTCGATATTTTCCCAGAAGGTTTTAGCTTTCTGGAAATAGCTCAAAGGATCATAGATAGGCGGCTGTTGGCTGTTTTTAGCATGTGACCAAATGGTTGCACCAAGAAATATAAGCCATATTATCACCACAATATGCGGAAGCCATTTCTTCAACAATATACTTGACAATCTATTCTCAATGGCGCCATCCCTCAATTGCTGCCTCATCAGACGAACCGTATACGCGCGGCCGCAAAGAGCAACATTTTCAGCAAGATCAAGCCATGGCTCCAGCGCGATATGTTCGTGTCCCCGTACACCCGATCTCGATAGCCGATGGGCACTTCAATAATTTTCAAGCCCAGGCGGGCGGCGCCGAAAAGCAGATCAAAATCGCCGAAAGGATCGAACTCGCCGAAATATTTCCGGTGCTTAGCGAGTTTCTCGTAATGGATGCGGGAAAGAACCTTGGTGCCACAGAGGGTGTCACGGAACCGCTGGCCCAGCACGAAAGAAAAAGCTGCAGCAAAGAATTTATTGCCGACCATGTTCATAAAGCGCATCGCCTGGCCTTCCATAGGATAGACCAGGCGGCTACCATTGATGAATTCACCTTGCCCGTTGACAATCGCATTATAAAATTTGGGAAGATCTTCCGGAGGCACAGTCAGATCTGCATCCAGGATCATGAAGATATCCTTGGTAGCCAGGGAATAGCCTTTGCGCACGGCGTCACCCTTGCCCTTGCCCGATTGCTGCGCAATGATAATATTGCGGGTTGAACCATATTGTCTCTGAACTTCCTGAATTTTCTCCCAGGTGTTATCCGTTGAATTCCCCTCCACAAAGATCAGCTCATCATCCGGCCCCATGGCAGGCAAACGCTGAACAGCATTTTCGATGTTTCCCGCTTCGTTGCGCGCTGGTACAACGACAGAAACAGAAAGCTTCGCTGGCTGCACCTCGGAAACCATCAGTGGCCGAGCCACCAGAATATTCAGCATGGTCAAACTTCTAAATATTGGCAGCGGGGCAATAAACCGATTCAGAAGGTCACTGATCAGTGGGATATAAACCGGGCACAAAATTCTATTGTCCGTCTTAACCGGCTCGTACCCCGATAACCGCATCAAATTTTCAACGTCTACGGGAGCCAGCCAATTTTGTTCCTGCGTTTTGATACGTAAGTTCAACTTTGTGGCCAAATTCAGTAACGGACGCCAAAGTGAGCTGTAATAGGTGATAATGACCCGCGTTGACGAGGCGCAATGGCGATGTATTTGCTGCAAAAACATTTGAATATCGCGCTCATAATGAATGCAACCGCTAATCACTACATAATCAACTGTATCATCATTATTGGGTACACCACCGTCCCATTTCAAACTTTGCGGGAACATGACCGGTAATAAATCCATACTATTGCTGACCAGTGCCATAGTATCTTCCGACCGCACATAAAACCGAATGTATTTGGCAACCAACTGATACAAATATCTCCTCAAATCCATATACTCACTCCCACGGGTAGTCTTCAGAATTTTTCGTATAGCTATAATTTTGAAGTAGCTTCTTCTATTTTATTTTTCTTCAACTTCAGATTCAGCCCACCTTAGAGCAAAGTTCACATTTGACGAGCCTAATATGTTCTGATCCCACAAGCCGACACGGGCAATACAAAATTGTGCAACTATGTTTAACAACCAAGAAACTAATATGATAAATACCAACAAACTAACAGCTATAATAAGGGGTTGAGAAAAGGATTGATACAGTTCGCTCTCACTATATCTATTCAAATAGAGAATAATTTGGTGATGGCACAGAAAGAACATGAATGAAATATTCGCCCCGAAAAAAATAACTTTTCTCACAACATTGTTCGTAAATATTACGCAAAATCTTTCCTCAACAAATTTAAACATATAAAAACAGAGTACCGCAAAACAAATTGTCTGAAACCACACTGTGTATGCTGTCACTCCTGGAAAGAGATATATGGCTATAAAACCACAGAGCATGCCCCAGAATGTTATTGAGTTTTTCCGGAAATCACAGGTTCGATAATTAATATCTGCTAGAAAGATACCGAGTGAAAATGTGAAAAGTTGAACAATTGGCAAACGTACAATTAATGGATGATGATACTGACTCAGAGCCACAGACCCCACTATGAAAAATACTATGAATATTTTGGCATTATACTTTTTATAAAGTTGAAAAATGAAAGGGGTTAGCAAGTACATAAGAACAATGAACCCCATAAACCAATCAGTTACACAATAATATGAGATGATTTGAAATGGATTAACGAAGGTATCTATGCTAGTCAAGCTAATAGCCAAATATCCATAGTCTATCGAGCGATAGTTAATATCTCCTTGAATAATGCGGACGATTAAAAGTGCCCAGAAATAGACCCAATAAGGAATCATGATCTTGAGCAATCTTTTTTTAAGAAACTGATAATAAGACAATTGATCGTTTGCAGTTAAATATAAACTAAATCCTGACAATAGGATAAAAATATATACACCAATATCGCCCCAATTAAGATTCAAAAACCCTGGTGGCCATGACTTTGCTGAAGCAATCTCTGCACGAAAATGATGAACAAAGACCATCAGCATCGATATCACTCTGAGCAAATCAATATACAGAAGTCGATGTCTGTTGTTTGATATTGATGGAGCAGAAGAAGCATGCAAGTTTTCATTTATCCTCATTTCAACATAGTCCTCATGTGGCACTTTCTGTTCCCCGAGAATTTTCACCCTTTCGCCCATTTCCAGTACCGTTCACAACCTTCACGCAATGACACTGCTGGAGCCCAATCCAGCGCCTCACGTGCCTTCGAAATATCCAGCACAACTTTTTTTACGTCGAAACCACGAGGAGGGAGAAGCTTTACATTTGCAGAGATACCTGAAACCTCCTCAATGAGAGATAATGCATCCAGCAGGGAAACTCCTCGGCCAGATCCAACATTATAGACGCCTGAAAGATCCTTATTGATACTCTGCACTATAAACGAGATTAGATCGCTGATATAGATATAATCCCGCACAGTCGATCCATCGCCCCAAATCCGGATTTCGTCACCCGCGATAATCCGCTGGAAGAAAGTCGGAATAACTCCTTGGATCCCGAGGTGCCCCTGACGAGGACCGTATGGATTGGAAACGCGCAACACGAGCGATTTCAACCCATGTTGCGTACAAAACATCGCTATGTAATTTTCTATAGCAACTTTCACAATTCCATACGATGATAAAGGATTTCTCTCATGCTCCTCGGGAATAGGGACAGATTTTGCGTCTCCATACACTGTCCCCCCCGACGATATAAACACCAGACGAGAAACTCCCAAATCGCGCATCTGCTGCAACAATCTGACAGTCGGCAGCAAATTGCCATTAATGTCTGCGAGAGGATCTAAGTTCGCTGTCGCTGGAACCGTTGTACTGATCAGGTGGACTACGATGTCAATATCAACAAGTGATTCAGCCACGCTCACTGAATCAGCAAAGTCTGCATAACGATAATCTACACCGTGAAGTGGTTGGGTATGTTTGCATCCAGATCTGGTAAACACCCGAACCCGTGCTCCTCCTGCAACGAGAGCCTCCACCAAATGGGATCCAATAAAACCGTTCCCGCCAAGAACCAAAACTCTTATATTCATTCAAGTTATCTCGTTATGCCAGGAACATGCGTCATTGACATGTGGTAGCCCATTTTTTTTGCAACAAACGGCAATAACCTCTCAAGAGAATGAAGGATAGTTCCATCATAGGGAAGAGGTTCCTCCGGATAATCTTCCCACCTGAAGTCATTAGTTAATAGGGGTTTGAGTGCCGCGGTTCTTGCCCAGAACATGGTGCCAACAGGAAAATTAAAGTGACGATCGGGCAATTCTTTAATACCAAATTGATGCGCTAGGTTTTCAGCAATCTGTTTATTCCCTGACCAACCAATAATGTATGGATCATCCGGGAACACAAGCCCAAGTTTTTCATTGTCGGCCATCCTCTCAAGGATTGTCGAGGCCATGGAATATTTTTTACCAATGAGATTTTCCAACAGAAAAATGAACCAGGCTTGTCCCATACTCAAATCTTGCACATCAACACTTTTCTTCGAATGTACATGACCTATCACATCATAGTTTTTCAAGATTGTTTCGCTGAATTCTGTCAAAAACGGCCCAATATCGCGGCCACGATTTGGGACAGTTCGGATATCAACAGTTCCATTTGCATAACCGCTTACCAAAGCACCAACTTCTTGGGCAACTTCCAGAGATGGAACACTGATTAATAGATCAAGATGGAGATTTTGCCCCTCAAGTCTTTGGAGAATATCTAAAAAAAGATCAACAAAAAAAACATGAATATGCAATGCGGCTCGTAATGTTTGCTTACCACTCATTTGAACAGGAATAGATGGTTGAATCAGGTCGCATAACCACGGGCCTTCGGGCTTACCGGCCTGTATAAAAGCTACCAGCGGATTATTTCCAGCCTGGGATATTCCATGAAGATCTTCATATATCCCAGGATGAAATCCTGGGAAAGGTTTTCTCATGTCTATGCCGCTCCTCCAGGTACGCACAAAAGCACGCACCGCCTTTTTATACGACAGAGCAGACCAAGCAGGTGGTAAGAAAAAATCAAAATTGAGGATTTCATTCTCCTCAATCACAGCGCAGTCGCCTTTTTCGATTTCCTGTGTAGCAAGGCAATTCATCGCCTGCCTTTCCAGGGAGTCGACATATAACCTCATGTCAAAAAGCTTTTTCCCGACCTCATTGATTTCCTTCCCGAGCATAATTCTCCGATCAGTATCTTCAATCAGTGAGAAAATCCGTAGCGCTGCTTGCTCAACATCTAGGTAGGGCATAACGCAACTTTCGCCAAGTCCGTTCTCTTTGAGAAGATCTGCAATGCCGGTGGTGTTATCAAAACAAATCACCGGCAGTTGTTGATACATTGCATCAATCGCAACATTGGGCAAAGGATCAAGCCGTGAACTGAGAAACAGTACATCCGATAGTTCATATGCTAGGTCTATATCCGACATTTCTCCAGTGAAACAAACATAATTTTCAAGTCCGGCTCGATTTATTTGATCCTGGAGATACGTCGAGTAGGCCAGATCTAAATCAGTATCAAAGCCATGACCAACCCAAACAAAGCGAAAGGCGTTTTGGGGACAAAGCGCAACTACTCTGGCAGCGCAGGATAAGAAGAGATCGACGCCTTTACGCAGCTGTACATAGCCGGCACCAAGTATTACTACCGTATTATCAGGAAGATGATCAGGACGAAACAACTTTCGGATTCGTTTTTTTTCGTTTCGATCTGCTATTCCAGTGTCCCTAGCACGAGGTACAATACATTTCCCTTGTGGAAGAATAACCGGATTATTTCCATCAAGAACGTCACACTGAATTGCGTTGTTCTCATAAACTATCCGGGCAGAGAAGACAACCTGGCTTGCCCATAGGACTACATCACGAATTGCACTCTTAGGATAGGTGTACGAAGCGAATTCGTGGATAAGACAAAGAGATGGCACGAAATTATTCGATAAGGCAGGCAGTACAGACCTGGACACGATGCTGTTGACAATCGCGAATTTCAGCCCTGCTTGAGATATCAGTTGTTCTAAAACAATAGAAACAGCAAAAGGATTGTGTGATTGAGGAAACGGCTCAACAACAATATCACAATGTTCCTGAAAATCAGCCAGCAAATCCCCTCCCCTGAGCAGAAAAGCAATGACATTGTATTTTTCTTTGAGATGCTGTGCAATATTTAGAGCAAGGATAGGAGCTCCTGTGCGACTTGCCTCGTGACTTACAATTAAGACTGTCTCTTTAGATCGATCTAAGTTTTTCAACTCGTCAATCCCAACCGGAACAGGCGCGCAGGGAAGCCGCCCTTCGTTTTTTCCAAAATTTGAGTAATGAAAATATGGATCCAATCCATGGGTATCCGGATAGGCTTTGCAATAAAATTCAGCATCGAAATTAGAGTCAACGAGCCCTGAATTGGTTTGCTGCTCTCCAGATTCAGTATTTAGAGGAACAACTTCTGACAACGCGAGTTGGTCAGAAAAAACAAACCTATCTGGTTGGCGGTTTTTTCTTAGACATCCTCGTAAGATTCGCAATGGTTCAGTAATCCGCCAAGATGTTGAAGAAAGGAATTCATCTATTTTTATTTTAGCATCCTTTAGTTGCCCTTCTAGGAACTCGGCTCGTTCTGCGATACGCTGCAAATTACGTATTTGTTCCTCCCTTTCTGCCAAGGATTTTTGGAGGTTGGCTACCTCAGACTCACATGCAGCTACGATTTGACTGAGATTGGCGGCATGCTGCTTGAGATCAGCCACCTCAGACTCACGTGCTGCTACGATTTGGCTGAGGTTGATGGCATGCTGCTTGAGATCAGCTACCTCAGACTCACGTGCTGCTACGATTTGGCTGAGGTTGGTGGTATGCTGCTCTCGTTCGGATAACACTTGATAAAGATTAGTAATTTGTGCATCACGCGATCGTACAATATTGCTTTCTAATATAGGCTGATCCAAGAAGCTGCTTGTGGTTGCCGGTAAATTTTCATCAGACGCAATAGCAATAAGATAAAGAGGACGCCATACTCCAGGACAAGAATGATGGGAACTGCTGAATGCATCAGCTGCATTATATGATACGAAATCGCCTGGTATGTTCTCAAGAAACAGTCCCGAGCCATAAACAACCCTTTGCCCGAACAATGCCACATGCTTAAAATGGGTCGCCATCAATTTTTCAAAGTCCTGACGGTACAGTTCTTTAACGTGAAATGGGTTCCTGTAATTTGGCACGTCAGAGAATTCATGCTTATCAGGACTTGAAATGATGACAACACCATCGGGTTTGAGGACCCGTCGTATTTCAGCCATCATTGCTTCATGCTGATCGTGGTGTTCAATCGTTTCGTAGCTGACGACTAATTCTACGCTGTTGTCCCTCAATGGAATTTTGGCACAATTCCCTACTTTGAATTCAAGATTACCTTTACAATATTTACGACTGGCATGATTCACAGCATCTTCAGATATGTCGACCCCAATCACATGTTTTGCAACATTGGCAAGCAAACAACTACCATAGCCCTCACCACAGGCTATATCCAAAACTGTTTTGTCCGATGCAAAACGTTGTGCCATAATGTAACGATGAAGATGCTCCAACTCGATGTCTCCAGTAACCTCTGGAGTAAACCTCTCACCAGTAAAAGGCATCACTAATGATTCCAATATGTTCTCCATATTAATTATTAAAATGTGGCCTCAATGGCCAGCGCTGATGGATACTCAAATGAGTGGATTCGAACATAGGGAAAGCCTGCTTCCACAGCAAATTTCCAAGCATCAGCGCCAAACTCTGTATGCACTATATAGTCACTGTCAATTTCCTTAACATTTCCATGATAGCTCTTCTTAAGTCCTTTTCTAAACCGAGACAATCGCCTAACAATCAATGGGACGGTATATATGCACCGACCACTCGCCTGTAACACGCGACGACATTCTGAAAGACCTGCAACAGGATCTGAAACATGTTCCAAGGTATCTGAATGCACAACCAAGTCAAAACTCGAAGAATCAAAAGTGAGGTTAGTCATATCATATTCTGGATACCGGACAAGGATATGGTTTGGCAAACAGCTTAAAGTAGAGCTTAAACCTCCAGCTTCGTTTATTTCTAACACCTTGAGAGATTTAGCTGAGTCAGACAGCACAAATTGCGTCAGCGTCCCACGGAAATGGTAGCTATCAATAATTGCGCTGGCCAGTGCAATTGACCTGAGATTATTGCCACATGAAACACAATGAAATCCCTGTTGCCGATTTATATAATTCACCTCGGTCGGCGACAATTCCCAGTCATCGATCAATTCCGACCACAACACTTCAGCATATGCGAATTCGTTACTTCCACATACAGCGCAGTTTTTGTTCATATTTGTAATTTTTTTAACTCGATAGATGACATAGGTATACCAATCAAGCCATGGCACACACTGCTGTGGTGCGCTTTTAAAAAAAGCGCATCATGTATCCAATGATGTTGCACATGATCCTGCTGCGTTCCTTCCGCAATAGCGACGGAAATGCTGTAATCGCCCACAGGCAAGACAGGCATACAAAAACTAAAACAAGCTTCCAACATTTGCCCTTTATTCAATGAGATCGGTGATGAGCTGTAATTGATAAAGGTATTGTCGGCAAAAAGATGTTGTCCCAAATGATCCTTCACAAAAAATCCAATAATTGGACTAAAAATATCAACATCAGCTCTGCACCGAATAACAAGTTTGACGTTTTCCCCTCCCACGATCCAAGCAAGCGGAACACCTTCTGTATCAGTTAGTATAATCGATACAATAGCTACGCCACCTTTACCGAAGGAAGGTGCATCGGGTTGAAATGTAAACAACTCGATATCATTGCGCAAAGGAGTGGTGTTGATAAAATCGAGCCGCATGTCTCTTGGAAGATGTTTGGCATTATATGAAGACTCTGGAATGTCATCGCATACGACCTCGCTAGTACCCTGCTGCGATTCGTAAGTGGCCGCTAGATAAGCTTCCGTAACTGTTTTCGGTGTCCCTGCAAGTTCAACATGACCCTTACGAAGCCAGATCGCACTTTGGCACAAGTTCAGCACTGCGCCTGTGTCATGACTAACAAACAGAACGGTGCCACGATTCATAAAATCGCGCAGAAAACGCATACATTTCTGCACAAAAAACGCATCACCAACCGAAAGGGCTTCATCTATCACTAAAATATCTGCATCCACATGGGCAATTACAGCAAACGCCAATCGCACATACATACCAGATGAGTACGTCTTCACTGGCTGCTCGATAAAATCTCCAATATCTGCAAACGCAACTATTTCATCAAATCGTGCATCGATTTCTTCTTTGCTCAAGCCAAGCACAGAGGCATTCATGTACACATTTTCTCGGCCTGTGAAGTCAGGATTGAAGCCTGAGCCAAGTTCGAGAAGCGCAGCAATACGCCCGTGGGTGTGGATACTCCCGCTGGTGGGATTGAGAGTGCCGCAGATCATCTGCAACAGGGTGGATTTGCCACTGCCGTTGCGACCGATTATTCCGATCGTTTCACCTTTTTTAATTTCAAACGAAATATCCTTGAGCGCCCAGAACTCCCGATAATACTGCCGGT
Organism: Desulfobulbaceae bacterium; assembly: GCA_031407875.1. Lineage (GTDB taxonomy): Bacteria > Desulfobacterota > Desulfobulbia > Desulfobulbales > Desulfocapsaceae > Desulfoprunum. Next base: position 61,383 of record JANOIV010000128.1, read on the forward strand.
GTCCACGCATCAGCATTTGCTTGAGCCGATCGCGCGGTTTATCATATAGTTGGTAGCATTTACTAAGATTCTCTACCTTAATTGCTATATCAGAGGACATCTGCAAATCCTTTTCGAGTCTTTTGAAACCACGCAAAGCCCAGCCAAGCAACACACGCCGAGCAGAAATAATAAATAAGCAATATGTTCACGTCAGGCATTTTTCCAAAAAAAAGAACACCTCTTGTCTGCTCAATAACCGGTGTTAATGGATTCAATTGCAAAAATATTTGATATTTTTCCGGCAGACTCGAGGCTGAATAAAAGATCGGTGTAAGAAACAGCAACGCAGTAGTAATTATGCCGATAAACTGCGATACATCGCGTAAATACACGCCAAGCGCAGCCAATCCCCAAGATAAACCCACCGTGAATAACAGCAATGGCCCAACTACCACAGGGAGCAGCAGCAGAGTAATATGCGGTGTACCAAATAAGATCATATAGGCGATTAACCATACTAATAAACTTACTAATGCATGAAATAATGCACCGCCCAAACTCACCCATGGAAGAATTTCTAGAGGGAATATGACCTTTTTAACGTAATTCGCATTGGAGAGAATCAACCCCGGAGCCCTGTTAACACATTCGGCGAAAAGGTTAAAAACCATCAGTCCTGCAAAAAGTATAAGGGCAAATTCAGTTTTTGAATCACTTCCGGCGTGCCAGCGAGCTTTAAAGACCACGCTGAAAACAAAGGTATAAACTGCCAACATGAACATGGGATTAAAAAATGACCACAGGATTCCCATAAATGAACCGCGGTAACGACCGACAACTTCCCGTTGAATTGAGGTTTTAATGAGATAACGGTTACGCCACAAACTGGCGATCATCTCTTTTGGTGCGA
>JANOIV010000165.1:0-19461 GCA_031407875.1 Desulfobulbaceae bacterium
GTACGGCATGGACATTCAAGCCGGGCACATGTCAAAAAAATAGTCGAACTTATCGGCAAGGATCAGATTATCGGTGTGGTCTTCAATGGCTACGAAAGCAGCTATCTTGAAGCAAAGGTGCTGGGAGAATCCCAGTATTACGGCTCGTATTACAGTGAAGCGGAAAATGCTAAAAGGTCCTGATTTCCCGCATTGAATCCCGATTCTCTCATGCCTTTTTGGGTCGTATCCACCGCGGCGGGATTGTTCGCTTCTGGAATTCGCTTTCGAGTATTTCCCGTTGTTTCTTTCTTTCCGTGGCGTTTCGTGGAACGAAGAGCGCCTTTTTTGAAGCCCGGTGCAGGCCGCTGACGTACATGGCGGTGGATATCGTGCCGGGCGTCGGCGTAAAATCCTGAGACTTACGCACCGACAGTTTGAGTGCGCGCATATCCCGCACCAGTGTTCTGGTATGCTGTTCAGTGCAGCCGGGATGAGCGGTGATGATATAGGGCACAAAGCTGATTTCCTTCTTGAGCCCACCGGCAATGCCGCGGCACTGGCTGACAAAGGTTTGCAGTAGACTGTGCGGTTCTTTATGCATGAGGGAGAGCAGTTCGCTGTCCGTATGTTCCGGTGCGATTTTCATCGCACCGGGTGTGTGTTTCATAATGATTTCTCGCAGCAGTTGCGGGGTCTGCAGGAGAAGCTCCATGCGCAGCCCCGAGGAAATAAACACATGCCGCACCCCTTCCACCCCTGAGACCTCACGCAGGAGTCTCAGAAAATCCTCTTCAGCCACTCGCAGGTTGGCACATACCCTCGGGTAGAGACAATCATACTTTTTGCATCCGCCTAGAGCGCAATGCGTCCCATACAGGTTGGCTGTCGGCCCGCCGAGATCGCTTATCGTTCCTGTAAAACTCGCCATTCTGCTGATTTTTTCAACCTCGCGGACAATCGACCTTCTGCTTCTGCTGCTGATCTTAGGCCCCTGATGGCGAGTGATGGCGCAGAACGAGCAATTACCCGAGCAGCCGCGGACTATCGTCACCGAATCTCTGATCATCAGGTAGGCCGGAATATCAGGGGTAGATGGATGGGGTTTGCGGGTGAAGGGCAGATCGTACAGCGCATCAAACTCATCACCGTTCAGAGGAGAAGGGGCGGGATATTGGACGAGCCAGTGGTTCTGCTGCTTTTGCAGGACGATCCTTGCAGAGCAGGAACGGGCATGGCGATCAAGCAGGAGTTCCGCGTCGAGAAAGAGATCTCGATTTTTTCCGGTCTCATCCCATGAGGGGAGAAGCAGGTAGGTTTCTGATGTTTTGCCGGAAAAGTCGGGAAAGCGGCCCTGTATTTCTGCATCTGTATAACGCCGGCAGGTGCCGGCGATGCCGTGCAGGGTGGCTGATGCGGCACAGTGATCGGCGATTTCCAGGACGGCTTTTTCGCCCATGCCGTAAACGAGCAGATCCGCTTTGGCGTCGGTAAGGCAGGAGGCCCTCAGTTTTTCCTGTTTATAATCATAATGGATAAACCGGCGCAGAGAGGCCTCGATACCGCCAAGGACCAGCGGGGTTTCTCTGAAAGCGGCTCTGGCCAGTTGAGAGTAGATGAGGACGGCCCGATCCGGGCGGCGTCGGTTTGTCCTACCCTGAAGCCCGTCGCGCCAGGGATTACCATCCGCAGAGAAGCTGTCAAAATCTCTGACCTTGCCGTTGCCGGTATAGTTCGCGACAATTGAATCGAGATTGCCGGCAGTTATGCCGCAGAAGAGTCGCGGGGTCGGAAATTGCCGAAAATCCTCCGGAGAATCATAACGGGGCTGCGCCAGGATGGCTACCTGGTAGCCGTGGCTCTCAAGAAGTCGACCGATCAGGGCGATGCCAAACGATGGGTGATCAATGTAGGCGTCGCCTGTGACCAGGAGGACATCGATATGCTCCCAGCCTCTCCGGAGGCATTCCTGCCATGTCAGAGGGAGGGGGGCTGTGGGGACAGCTTTTTTCAACGGCTGCGCCTCTCTTTACTGCCGGCTCTTTGTATCCGAAGGATCCAGAAGAACAGTCCGCCTGCTACCATGAAAAGGCTGAGAGTCTGCCCCATGGTGATAAAACCAAAGAGAAAACCGATCTGGGGATCGGGTTCCCGGAAGCCTTCGACGATCATCCTCATGATCCCGTAACCTATGAGAAAGAGGGCGAGTATGCTGCCATGCGGCCATAAGCGGCGGTTTTGCCAGGGCCTGTGTTTCTGGGACCAGAGAAGGAGAAAGAGCAAGAGTCCTTCCAGCAGCGATTCATAGAGCTGGGATGGATGACGGACAATTCCACCGCCATCGGGGAATATCATGCCCCAGGGTACATCGGTCGCTCTGCCGAACAGTTCGCCGTTGATGAAATTGCCAATTCTGCCTAAACCCAGGCCGATGGGAATTGTTGCCCCGTAGATGTCGGCGGCCTGCCAGAAATCTATCTGGTGTTTACGGCAGAACAGCCAGCCGCTCAGGAGGAGGGCGATACAGGCCCCATGAAAGGACATGCCCCCCGTCCAGGTCGCGAGTATCTCTAAGGGATGACTCAGGTAGTAGGCAGGGTTATAGAAGAGCACGTAGCCCAGACGACCACCCAAAATGACCGAGAGAATTAAAACCAGATTGAGGTTTTCAAAATTTTCGGCAAGATTTAAGCAATTCCAGCGCCTGGTCTGCTGGCGGACCAGGAAATAGCTGGCGGTGAAACCCAGGATGTACATCAGACCGTACCAGCGAATATGTAGAGGGCCAATGCTGAAAAGGACGGGGTCGAAGTTGTGGATGAACGGTGTTTGCATGGTGGATTCCTGAAATTACAGTGAGCCGGATTTCATCCTCTTTACATGAACTTGCAGGACGGAAATGGCCGCCGGTGTTATGCCTGATATACGTGATGCCTGGCCGAGGGAACGTGGCCTGATGCGAGAAAGTTTTTCCACGACCTCATTGGACAGACCCGAAAGGGAGCTGTAATCGATTTCGTCAGGCAGGCGTACGGCCTCCATTTTTTTGAAGCGCTCAACCTGCTCGTTCTGTCGTTCGATATAGCCGGCATATTTGATCTGCAGTTGGACTTCATCTTTGACTGCAGATTGGGCGAGAAGGTCGACAGCAAGTTTCTCAGAAGGGCTCAACGGCAGTCTGGCAAGCATGTCAATGGTCATACCGGGCCGCCTGAGGAGCTCTGTGAGCGAACACTTCTGTTTGATACCGACGTGCTCAAACCCTTCTATGGCCGTATTGACGTCCGCTGTCGGCCTGACGGAGAGAGAGTCGAGAAGGGCTACCCCCTTCTCCAGGGCCGCTTGTTTTTTCAGGAACTGTTGGTATTTCTCTTGATCTAATAGACCTATAGCAAAACCTGTCGGGCAGAGCCGGGTATCGGCATTGTCTTCCCGCAGAAGTAGGCGATACTCTGCTCTTGAGGTGAACAGGCGGTAGGGTTCCTTGGTGCCGCAAGTTACCAGATCATCAATGAGGACACCAATATAGGCCTGGGAGCGATCAAAGATCACGGGCTCTTTTTCCTGGACATAGCGCACCGCATTTATGCCGGCCATAAGGCCCTGGGCTGCGGCCTCTTCGTAACCGGACGTGCCGTTGATCTGACCGGCCAGAAACAGACCGGCGATCTTTTTGGTGGCAAGAGACGGTTGAAGCTCAAGTGGGTCGATGTAATCATACTCAATGGCATAACCGGGTCGGATGATCTGGGCCTTTTCAAGGCCTTTGATGCTGCGGATCATGGCTGTTTGTGTTGCCAGCGGCAGACTCGTCGGCAGACCGTTCGGGTAGACCTCCACCGTATCGAGTCCTTCTGGTTCGAGAAAGATCTGATGCCGGTTTTTTTCCGGAAAACGCATGACCTTGTCTTCAATTGAGGGGCAGTATCTGGCGCCTATACCTTCGATGATTCCGGCATACATCGGCGATTGATCAATACCCTGGCGGATAATTTCGTGCGTCTTCTCGTTGGTGTAGGTGATATGGCAGGGCAGTTGCGGCAGGGTGTAACCGCCCTGCGAGGCGAAGGAAAAATAGGCCGGGGGCTGATCACTGTACTGGGCCTCAAGTTCGCTATAATCGATGGAATGGGCGGCCAATCGCGGCACTGTGCCGGTCTTCATTCGACCTACATTGAACCCCTGTTCTTTGAACCAGGCAGCCAGGCGGGTTGATGGGGCATCTCCCATGCGGCCGGCCGGAAAATTCTTCAGACCGATATGGACAAGTCCGTTCAGAAAGGTACCGGTGGCGACCACCACGGCCCTGACCTGGATCTCCTGCTCGAGCGAGGTGCGCAGGCCGACAATTCGGCCGTCTTCTACGATCAGGGAATCGACGACGGCCTGACAGATCGTCAGATTTTGCTGGTTTTCCAGGACCGATTTCATCCGCAACCGGTACAGCAGGCGGTCGGCTTGGGCCCGGGAAGAGCGGACTGCAGGGCCTTTACTGGTATTGAGGAGACGGAACTGGATGGAGGTGGCGTCGATATTTTTAGCCATTTCGCCGCCGAGGGCATCGATCTCCCGGACCAGATGTCCTTTGGCCAGACCACCGATGGCTGGGTTGCAGGACATGGCCCCGATGGTATCGGCGTTGATGATCGCGACAAAGGTCCTGCAGCCCATTCTGGCGGCAGCGAGTGCTGCTTCGCAGCCGGCGTGCCCGGCGCCGATTACGGCGATATCATATTCATTCATGGAGTTTATGATGGGAGGTCGGTGGGTTGTGTTTATATGGATACAGCCTATCGATTTTCATCCCCTGGCTTTTCCCACCAGATAAAGGCCCATTGTGGCGGAGCTGCCCGCTGGATGCAGATATGGCCGTCATCGCAGGCCCGGCTTTTCCCTTTAAGATAGCCCCGGAGAAGAGATTCCTCCTGCGCTGAGAGATCTTTAAACATCCAGGAGTAGGAGCGAAAGGCATCATCAAGACTGGCAAATTTGTTGGTAGTCTCCAGTCTAAGAATATCAACATGGGGATGAATGCCCATACCGTACAGGGTATTAAGGATATAGATATAGTCTGGACCGGAATTGAAAGGTCGGCCGATGACACTAAAGGCCTCCGGGTCGAAAGGTGTGGGAGAGATGCGATCGACGATGAAAACATAGCGGGAGGCGTAGCGGTCGAGCTGATACAAAGCTCCTTTGAGATTGACCACTCCTAGCGAGCGTGAGGCAATGGCGATATCATGCTGTTCAATACCGAAGAGCGACCAGTCGTCCTGCCAACTGCCATGCACAGTCCGGATATTATCCATCCCGGCCAGAGCGGCCTGTTCCTTGAGGGCGGCCAACATGCCGGTGGAATAGTCGAGGGCGGTTACTGACTTGACTTTTCCGGCGATGGGCAGGGCGAGAGTGCCGGAGCCTGCGCCGATGTCCAGTACAGTCAGGGAATTGTCCAGTGGCAGGCGAGCGAGGACAAGAGATACAAAAGATGATGACTGGTTGCGGGAGGAAAAAGAGGCTGCCCTTTTATCCCATTCTTCTGCGCCCTTGCTGCTCCAGGATTTCCGTTTACGGGCATTCTGCCAGAGAATATCCCAATCAAGATCGGAGTAGGTGAGTGTGCTGTCCATGCTCATAAACGCTTGTGTGACAAAAGGACCTGATTGGAATCAGGCAGGGTTGGGATAATATGACTGTGCCATCTAGACAATAACCACGATAGAGTAGCATATTGGGCAGGCTTGCGCAAGGTGAGGCGAGATTGGTGGGTGAAAATGTTTGACAGTTGGTGGCTTCTGTGGTTAATATTTCTGTTTTGTAATTTTAGGAGTTCCTGCCTGACGATCCAAAATGGCAGAGCAATGGCAGCAGGTTGCCGAGCATCAGAAAACCTGCTGTTCAATATTGATCAAAGTCTGAAAGACTTCAATATTTCCATGGAAGAACATGGAGATGTAGAAAAAAGGAAGTGAGAAAATGAGCAAACGTACTTTCCAGCCAAGCAATATAAAACGTAAACGGAAACATGGTTTTCGCGAGAGAATGTCAACCCGTGCCGGCCGCGCAATCCTGAATGCCCGCCGGGCAAAGGGGCGCAGGCGCCTTTCTGCCTGATCCGTTGCTAAAATGTGGACTTTCAAAGCATTCCCTGGTTCGTAAGGGTTGGGACTTTGAAAGGATTTATAGTCAGGGGAAACGATTGCACGGCAAGGGGTTCACTCTGGTTTGCTGTGCAAATACAGATGGTTGTAGCAGAATAGGGATAAGTGTACACGGAAAGATCAGGGGGGCGGTGCATAGGAACCGGATTAAACGAATAATTCGAGAGTCCTACCGCCTCCAGAGAGACGTGTATCCTCCTCATGCGGATATTGTCTTTGCGGTCAAGCCTGATTTTGCCCTTCTAACCCCCAGCGCTGTGGGTCAGGCTGTGGCCTTCGTTGCCCGCAGGGACGCAAACCCGTGAGGTCTGAATTGAACATCTCTCAGCTCCCGAAACGTGGTCTTCTGGGGCTGGTCAGGGGATATCAGTATTTCATTTCGCCGCTGTTTCCACCGTGTTGTCGTTTTACCCCTACCTGTTCAGCCTATACAATTCAGGCCATTGAAAAATATGGAGTTTTTCGGGGATCATTCCTCTCTCTCCGCCGTATACTCCGATGTCATCCGTTCTCTCAAGGTGGTTATGATCCGGTTCTTTGAGCTGTATCCCGCCACCTGTGATGTGATGTCATGCGGGTATGTTGAGTGGTACAAAATCAGACGGTACATGCATGGATACCTATAGAGCCTTCTTGGCCATTATCATTTCATTTGTCATACTCCTTGGATACCAGTATTTCTTCGTCGGTTTTGATAAGCCGCCCGCCCCGACCGAGACAGTGGTAAAGAAAAGCGAAAAAACCGCACCCGAAAAGAGCACTGTCATTCCGGCAGAAAGCACCAACCCTCTGACTGAACAGAAAGCGGCCGTAAAACCCGTGACTGCCAGTCGACCGGCTCGGGAAATCACCGTTGATACCGATCTGTATACCGCAATCCTCACCGAAGACGGTGGAGCGATCAAGAGCTTTATCCTGAAAGAACACACCGAAACGATTAAGGCCAACTCTGGGGGTAAACAGCTTGTAGTGACGGATCCGGAAAAGGGTTTTCCGCTGAAGTTTTCCTGGGGCAGCGCTGTTACTCAGGACCTGCAGTACGACAGCGACAGTGAGGAGGTCACCTTTGGGGAGAACGGCAAGGCAGTGTTGACTATGAAAGCCCAGGCCGAAAATGGTCTTGAGATAGAACGCGCCTTCACCTTCGATACTAAAAAATATCTTATTGATCTCGCTGTCAAGGTGACCAATACGTCCGCACAGCCTCTCCAGGGAATTGCCCAGCTCCATCAGATCAACAGCCCTTTTGAAGGGACAAAATCCGCTGTAAGTTTGCTCTTTTCAGGCCCGGCCGCGTTTATTAGCGGTGCCTTGCAAGAGGTAAAGAGCAAGGAATTTGCCGAAGGAGCCAAGACCTTGCAGGGCAAAATGGATTGGGCGGGATATGAGGGGAATTATTTTCTCTGTGCCATCCTGCCGCTTGAGGATGCCGGTGCAACCTTCACCATGCAGGGCACCGAGGCCTTAACCACAATGCAGGTCGCCGGTAACCTTGATACACTCAAGCCCGGGGCGGCAAAAAAATACTCCTATCACATATTCTATGGCCCGAAGAAACTCACACTCTTAAAGGAGATTGGTTTTAATCTGGATAAGGCCGTCAATTTCGGTTGGTTTGATGTTATGGCAAAACCAACGCTCTGGCTCCTCAATTTCTTCCATGATTTTTTCGGAAACTATGGCATCGCCATTATTCTTGTAACAGTTCTTTTCAAGGCTGTTTTCTGGCCGATTACCCAGAAGGGTATGAAATCCATGAAAAACATGCAGAAATTGCAGCCTAAGATGGTCAAGATCAAAGAGAAGTACAAGAACGATCCGGCCAAGATGAATCAGGAGGTCATGGGCCTCTACAAAACCTATAAGGTCAATCCTCTTGGTGGCTGTCTGCCGATGGTCCTGCAGATTCCTGTCTTCTTCGCACTCTATAAGGTTCTCCTACAGTGCATAGAATTGCGGCACGCCCCGTTCATGCTCTGGATTACCGATCTCTCTGCGCCGGACAGGTTGTGGATTGGTTTTGATCTCCCCTATCTTGGCGGGATTCCAGTCCTGACCCTGCTGATGGGGGCGTCAATGTTTTTCCAGCAGAAATTATCGCCTACGACCGCTGACCCAACCCAGGCCAAAATCATGATGTTTCTGCCCGTCATTTTTACATTCATGTTTCTCAATTTTGCTTCAGGACTCGTTCTCTACTGGTTCGTCAACAATCTGTTAGCGATACTTCAGCAGTATATGATTAACAGGGGAGGCAAGCAGGCGACTGCCTGATAAGGTCGGAGGAGCAGGTTGAGCAGCACATACTGGCTGCACTATTGAGGAAAACTCTTGAGTAAGGGAAATCAATGTCTTTAAAGAAGAAAGATTATTACGGCAAAGAAATCACCGATGCAATCAAACAGGCCTGTAACGATCTCAACGCGCCACAGGAACATCTTGATATAGAGGTTGTGGAGACAGGTTCGACCGGTATTTTCGGTCTGAGAAGAAAGAAGGCCCACATCCGGGCTGCTGTGAAAACCGAAGATCAGCCCCGAAAACCGCCAATTCCTTCACCTGTGGTACAAGACAGGGTGGAGAAACCGGTACCGGTACCGCCCGTTGAGGCAAGGCCATCACAGCAGGAAGCCGTAGAAATCAACGAGAAGAGCTTCGTCATCGATGCGCAGGGAAATGGCCCGGTGGGTGTTTTCGAGAATGGTGAAGAGCATGGTGAGGCGAGCGCCGAAGCCGCCGAGATTGTCCGATCCGAGCTGGAAAATCTCCTTGTTCTCATGAAAATTCCCTGCCAGATTGAAGTAGAAGTACATGGTTTGACGGTCCAATGTACAGTCCGGGGCGAGTATGAAGAGGAGCTGACCGGACAAGAAGGGAAAATTCTTGACAGTCTGCAGTATCTTCTGCGGAAAATCATTGCCAAAAAAACCACTGAGCGTCTGCGTATTGCCATTGATGTCGGCGAGTTCCGTCAGAGACGCATCGAAGATCTCAAGGAAAAGGCACTGGAGCTCGTAGCCTTGGTTAAAGAGGATGGCAAGACTCAGATGATTCCGGCCTTGAATCCCTCTGAGAGGCGGGTGGTGCATATGATGCTTCAGGAGGACAAGGAGATCCGCAGTCGTTCGGTGGGTGATGGCTTATTCAAGAAAATTCTTATCTACAAACCGGGGAAAGGCAATAAAATCGGCGGAAAAAAGAGACCACCTTCCCGCGGCAGAAAGGCTAAGACTCCCGAGACCCCGCAAGAGGGCGAGGAATAGTCTCTGCACATCTTTCGCTCAAGCTGTGAAGGCTTTCCTGTCCGTTTGGCTCGAAGAACGTGATGTATAGGATTCCTTTTGCTGCCGGATGAGGTACTTGCCAAATGATTCCTGAAAAGACAGACAGTACCATCGCCGCCATCTCCACCCCGCCAGGACCCGGAGGCATCGGAATTATCCGGATAAGCGGGGGTCGAGCCCTTCCTGTTCTGAAAAAGATCTTTCAACCCCATGATGAGAGCTGCCGGTACAGGAGCCATCAGCTGTACTATGGTCGGATCTTTCATCCTCAAGGGGGAGGGATCATCGATGAAGTCCTCGCTGTCTCTATGCGGGCGCCCAGAACCTACACCCGAGAAGATGTCGTGGAAGTTCATTGCCACGGTAGTTTCCTCATCCTCCAACAAATTCTTGAACTCATCCTCGCTGAAGAAGGGATACGCCTGGCCGAGCCCGGCGAATTCACCAAACGGGCCTTTCTTAATGGCCGCATTGATCTGACCCAGGCCGAAGCTGTCATTGATATCCTTGCCGCAAAGACGAGAAAGGGTATCGATCAGGCCCAGGCGCAACTGGCAGGTGGCCTGTACCAACGGATCAATACCCTTCGCCAGACCCTTCTGCAGATGCGGGCCCTCATCGAAGTCGCCATTGATTTTCCTGACGAGGATCTGGAGATTGTGGATCATGCCCAATTAATCGAGATGCTACAGCACGAGGTGGAGGAGCCTCTTGCCCAGCTGATCGCTTCCGCCGACCAGGGCCGCCTCTATCGAGATGGTATTTCCGTTGTCATCGCCGGAGTCCCGAATGTTGGCAAATCAAGCCTGCTCAATGCCCTGCTGCAGGAAGAACGGGCGCTGGTTACCCCTATTCCCGGCACAACGAGGGATACTATTGAGGAGTATCTGGACATCGAAGGGATGCCGGTGCGGATTATCGATACGGCTGGGATTCGGGATAACGTCGAAGAGGTCGAGGAGCTTGGTATACAACGGGCCAAGCTGTTGATCCAACAGGCCGATTTGGTCCTCTTCATGCTTGATGGCAGTCGGGAGCTGTCAGATGCTGATAGGCAGCTGTTTCGAATTATCTCCGCCAAACCGCTGATCACCGTGGTCAATAAAATAGATCTGGAAACGGCTGTCCATCTGCATCCTGCCGGCCTTGGCTATACGGGGAAAGAGGTACGGATCTCGGCCAAACTTCAAAGAGGTATTGCCGAACTCAAAAGGGAAATCTTTGAGAGTGTGATAGGCAGCAAGGACCAATGGCAGGAAGAGGCCTGTACTCCGAATATCCGCCACAAACAAGCCCTGATTGCAGCCGGTGAGGCCTGCGCCCGGATTCAAGAATCACTCATGAACCGCCGAAGTTGCGACCTCATTGCCGTCGATGTCCAGGAATGTCTCGCTCAGTTGGGTGTGATTGTCGGAGAGACAACGACCGAAGACATCCTGGACGTAATTTTCAGCCAGTTCTGTCTCGGCAAATAGACAGTTCCCCTATCTGATCATCTCAAGAAGCGCGGCCACAAGCCTGTCTGCGCCTTCTCCAATCTGGTCCACCCGTGCATCAAGCATATAGCAGGGGGTGGACACGATCCTGTTGTTGCTGTCCACCGTTATTTCACCGTGCGCCGTCACCTGATGCCGGGCCCCCATCAGGCCGATGGCCTCAGCCGTGTGCTGATCCTGTCCGATCGTGACCGAGATCTCCGGCAGAAGACGGGCAAGAATAACTGGGGCGATGCAGAGTGCGCCAATGGGCTTTTTCGCCTTATACATGGCAAAGACAGCCCTGGAGACAGTCGCCTCAATCGTGCTGTGCGGCCCGTCGAAGGCGTAGGTGGAGAGATTCTTAGCCGCCCCTAAGCCACCGGGAATGATGAGGATATCGTGGGCCTTCTCGTCAAAGAGGGCCAGATCTTTGATTTTGCCCCTGGCAATTCTGGCCGACTCGATTAGGACATTTCTCGCTTCCGGCATTTCCTCGCCAGTCAGATGGTTGAGGACATGGTGCTGCTTTTTATCCGGGGCATAGCACTGATAGTCGGCGCCATGCCGGTGGATGGCCCAGAGGGTGAGTGTCGCCTCGTGGATTTCCGCCCCATCCCGATTTCCGCAACCTGAAAGAATGACCGCAACTGATGGCTTTTCTGTGCTCATTTTTCCCCCTCCCCAATAATTATGCAGGCCCGTCTCATCCAAAGATGCCAGCCTTTGATCCTTCACCTATTTTGTCTGCCAGAGCTTGAGCGCCTTCTCAGCCTCAGCCCGCTCCTTGAAGTCGCCCTTTTTCGCCAGCGCCCCCTGCAATGTAGCAATTGCCACATCCTTCTCATCGTTGCCATACTGGGCCAGGGCAAGGTGATAGGAGATCACCTGATCATCCGCTCTGTTGCTGAGGGCCTGTTGGAACTGAGAAATCGCCAAGGTATACGACTGTCGTTTGAGGTGCACCCAGCCAAGTGTATCGGCGATATGGGGCTCATCAGGCATGGCCTGTTTAGCCAGCATGGCCAGGCGCAGGGCCTCGCCGAGATCCCCGTCTTTTTCCGAGGCGATGAGCCAGGCCAGGTTATTGGCAGCCGCCGCAAAATTGGGCTGCAGAGTCAGGACCTTGGTATACTTCTCCTTTGCCTCGGTGGGATTCCCTTTGCTTTCAAGCAGGGTGGCAAGTCCCATATTGCCCGGCAGAGAATCCGGCTGTTTTTTGAGCAGATTCTGTAATTCCTTGATGGCCTGATCGGTTCTGCCGAGACTGCCCATCAGGCGGGCGATGATCACGTAGGGCTGAGGGTTGTCCGGTGCAAGTTCCTGGGCTTTTTTATAGGTGGCTATGGCCTCGTCATAGAGTTTTTCCTTGACGAGCAGATCGCCGAGAAGCAGATAATGTCCTCCGGCCTTCGGTGTTTTGGCAATGTGGTCCTGAATAAACTTCTTGGCTTTTGGCAGATCATTGCCGGCGGTCAGGGCTGTGAGGAGGGCCAGGGCTTTGGAGTTTTCCGGTGCGATCTCAATCAGCCGCGAGAAGGCTTCCCGGGCCTTTTCCTTGTCCTCAAGGCCGAGATAAGCAAGTCCAAGGTTGCCGATAAGATCGGCATCGTTGGGAACCTGTTTTTCAACACTTTCAATCAGAGAAATAGCCTCCTTGAATTTTTTGCCTTGAATAAGAGATTTAGCCAGTATCTTGACAGCACTGAAATTGCGGTTTTCCAGACGGAGGGCGATCGAGGCGGCTTTGCCGGCGGCCTCGCTCTCGCCTTTCACGAGGTAGATCTGGGCGGCGAGGGTATGGTAGCGGCTCACAGACGGGCCGTTCTGCAGAGTTGTATCAATATCCTTCTGAGCCAGTTCGATCTGGCCCAGTCCAAGGTGGGCCAGGGCCAGATAGAAGAACGGTTCCGGCCATTTGGGATAGTTGGTCGTGAGGGGCGTGAGGGCATCGATACTCTCACGGGTCTTGCCGTCTTTGAGGAGAAACTTGGCCTTCAGGAGTTTGGCTCCGCCGTTCTCGGGATTTTTTGCCAGGATACTCTCCATAATCTTCTTTGCTTCATCAAATTTTTTGAGATCAAAGAGAAGATCTGCCAGGGCTGTCTGTAATTCCAGCGAATCGGGATTTTCTTTGAGAAATTCCCGGAGCTCTTTCTCGGCGACATCCAGTTTGTTCTGGGCCTTATACAGGTCAAGCAGCATAAGGCGAATGGCCATGGTCTCAGGGGTAATTTTTATTGCCTTTTTCAATTCCTCCTCAGCTTTATCCAGCTGTTTTTTGGCTTGATAGAGAGAGGCCATCAGGATGTGTGACTGGGGGTTGTCAGGGAACTTTTCCTGCATCGTCACCAGAAGCTTCTCGACATCCTCATTTTTTTTCTGCTGTTGGAAAAAGAGCAGCAGGGTCCGATAATTGGCAAAGTTGTCAGGGGCTTGCTCAATAGCCTTTTCAAACATGATCTGGCTTTGGGGCCATTTCTCCTGGGCCGCGAGTATTCTTCCCCGGATATTATAGATGCGGTCAGAATCGGCAGCCTTGCCCTGGATCTTGCCAATGGCGGCCTCGGCCTCTTTAAATTTGCCATCTATCAGTTCAAGATTGGCCATCAAGGCTAGGGCGTCCGTGTAGGCAGGATCTTTCTGCAGGACCTGGTCGATATATTTTCTGCTTTCCTCTTTTTTCTTCGAGATAAGCAGGAATTCTGCGACTTTCACCCCCGCATCAAGGTTTCCTGGATCAAGATCGGCGGCGCGCTGCAGTTCGGCAAAGGCATTGCGCGGATCGTTCTGTTTCAGATAGAGGAGACCGAGCTGATACCTTGCCTCGGCGTATTTCGGATCGATCTGGATGGCGTTGCGCAGTTCCAGGACTGCGGCATTATTCTCCTCCTTTTTGATATATTCCATGGCCTTCAAGTAATGCTGCTCCTTTTTCTTTTCAGGAGTGGAGCAGGCTGAAACGGCCAGGAGCAGCAGAAAGATGAGGGCGATATGAACTAAGCGATTGTATGTCATACGTTTGATCCTTATACTGGAAGATGAAATGTATCGGGATATGGTGTTATATTTTTGAGACGAGAGAGGACAAAACAACAAAAGTACCTGTATTCATCCGTTAGTGTATTAAAAATTCACAAAATTTCCTATGAAAAAGAAATATATTCCCGTCATGGGGCGGTCGTTTCCCGCAAATAGTATGGACAAGAACATAAACATTCCTGTGCCAGGCAGGAAGTGACAAAGCGAAAAAAATATGATTTAGTGCGATGTGTTGTTCATCAGCGATAGTTGGCGAGGATTAGTTGGGGTAAAAATGAGTTATTATGAGGGAAAATATGAAAAGAATACTTGCTGTCCTATTAGGTGTTGTGTTGACGGCCACCGCCTGTCCTGTTTCTTTGTTTAGTGCTCAATCCACGGCAGATATCTCGGCAACGCAGGAGTTGAAAGATAATACCCGGAAAACCATCCTGGAAGGGGCAGGCAAAACCAAACACGAAAATGAGTATGTTATCGGCCAGGGCGATATCCTGGGAATCTCGGTCTATGGTGAAGGTGATATGTCTGTTTCCCCGGTTGAAGGAGGAAATAGGGGAGAGAGCAGCGTCAGCATTAAGAGCAGTGGCTCGGGAGTGCAGGTCCGCACGGATGGAATGATTTCACTTAAACATATCGGCGATATCAAGGCTGAGGCCCTGACCTTGACTCAACTTGCCGATTACTTGAAAATAATCTATGCCACCGTTTTTGATGATCCGGTGGTCACAACGGTCCTGGTTCAGAGCAATTCGCAGCGCTATACGGTGATGGGCAAGGTTGCCAAACCGGGCGTGTATTTAGTTGATTATCCGATAGATATTGTGCAGGCCATAGCAATAGGCGGCGATTTTACAGAATGGGCCAATTCGAATGTCACCCTAGTGCGTAAGGATGCCCCCAAACAGGATAAGCTTTTCAAAGGCAATACGCTCGAGTTTGACTATGACGACTTTTTGAAAGGGAAAAATCTTGAGAGAAATATCCCGATCAAATCGGGTGATATTATCATTGTCCACTGAGCAATGCCTGTCAGCAAACTAGCATACATTGAGGTAACATTATGAAAAGACTTATACCTATGGTGAGCGCATTATCTCTAGTCTGGCATGTTTCTGCCGGGCAGGCTCGGGAGGTCATGGTCACAGGAGGGCTCAGCACGGGCTACGATTACTTTGATCGGCAGCAGAAGGGAACAACTCCCGCTGATACTGTCACAGGATCTGAAACTGCGGCGCTCGCTACTACCACAAATACTAATCAAGCCGATTTTCAAAAGATCATTATACGGCCATTGGTGAGCCTCCAGGCAGTATCCGAAAGGGATAACCTGCTGCTCCGTTATGAACCGGGTTTTTATTACGATCACCTCAATGATGAGCAGGACCTAGACCAGAAGGGATCATTTGCCGCCCGCAGGCTGCTTACCAAAGATTGGCAGCTTTTCCTGTCAGACAGTTACCAGAAAAGAGACGATGCCAATCGGGCAGACACGGTTATCAATAGTCAGGCGACAGCTGATGTCCAGCAACAAGGGACGGGTGGCAATTCCGGTACTGTAAGTAGCCTGGACCAGCTGACGAATGCTCAGGCTCGCCGGAAATATGCCATCAACAATGCCCTGGTACGCTCAGAATATACCTATCTCCAAGGCAGCGTGTTTGCTCTTGGCTACAACTTAGACACCCTGAGAAATGATAACAACACTGGTCTCAACAATCAGGACTTCGACAAGCACGATGCCTATCTCTCCCTTGCCCATCGCCTGAGCGAGACCGGGAAGATATCCTTAACCGGGCATTATATCAGGGGGCTCTTTGACACGCCTGGCACGGGCAATTCGCAAGATTCGGCTGCTGCAGCGACGGCCGATAGCACTGTAAACCCAAACGACCTGTCAGATGACGTAACCGAGTATCAGACAGGTCTGGGCCTGGAATCCTCACGCATTCCCCATCAGCCCCTGAGTCTCGACTATAATCGTGCGGCCTATGACTATGATTCGGATTTGCGGGATGACTCCGAGATTCACAATCTGACCCTTGGTTGGCAGTGGCAGTATTCCCCTCATCTCACTTTCAATGCCGGGGCGGGGCCTTCCTATGTGATGACTGATAACCAGGACGATACCTGGGGCTATAACGGCAATTTGGGTGTCAATCGTAAGCTGGAGCGCGGAAGCCTCGGTCTTTTCGTTAATAAAGGCCTGGAACGCCAGAATTTCACGGGGAATACCATCGATAACGGCCTGATTGATTTCTGGGATTCTCGGGCAGATTTCTCATATCAGTTGCTGGCTTCGACCACCGTTTCCCTCTTCACAGGCTACCGTTATGAAGATAACGATACAGTGGTTGCCAGTAACACTCTGTCATCTCAGGTGGATGCCTCTGCGCTGCAGACCGATGCAACACAAACCGGAAAAATCACAACCAAACGGTTTTCGACCGGCTGTTCGGCAAAGTATTCTTTCTGGCAGTGGTATGCTGTTAATCTCTCTTACAGCTATGCCAACCAGGTTTCTGATACACCGGTAAACGAATATGATGAACATCGCGCCATGCTGACCCTGTCATATGAAAAGGAATTTTTCCAATGGTAGGATATGTGCCGATTCCCTCATTTTTTTTGTGAAACCACAGTTGTGATCAGGCTCTCAATTGCCAGGGATGGTTTGGGATAAGAAAATCATCGCAATTTGCTGGATACCTCGAAAAAATTAAGAAAAACGCGCATATCAAAATCATGAAAGGCCAAAAAACACTCATACTGACCATGCTCATGGCCGGCCTTTTTATTGTCGCCTATTATCCGATCTTTAAGATTCTGGCGATTAAATGGGCTGGTTCCGAAGACTATATCCATGCTTTTTTCACAGTTCCCATCATCCTCTATATGGGCTGGCTGAAAAGTGAGAGTTTTATAACTGGCGAGGGATGGGAAAAATCAGGTCTTGCCTGGATAATCCTGGCAACTGCTCTGTATATCGTGTCGCTGCAGTTGCAGATCCCTTCCTTTATTGCAATGTCTACAGTTTTAATGGTGAGCGGGGCGATACTGTACTTGTACGGTTTGAAAGTTCTTCGAGAGATGTCTATCCCTCTTCTTCTGCTGATCCTGCTTATACCTGTCCCAGACCAGCTCTTGTCCATGCTCACTGCATCACTCCAGCTGAAGGTCTCACAGGCAAGCGAGCTGTTGCTGCAACTATGTAATGTCCCTCTTTTTCGCGAGGGGAATGTCCTCCATATCTCTGAAAAAACCTTCCAGATTGTCGAGGCTTGCAGTGGCATCAGATCACTGATTTCTCTCATTACCCTCAGCCTCATTCTCGGTTATTTTTCTCTCAAGAACTATTGGTCGATAGTGATTCTCGTATCCTTGAGTATACCTGTTGCAGTTTTAGTAAATATCATGCGGGTCTTCTCGCTTGTTTTGGCCTTTCATTTCTTCAGACTGGATCTCTCTTCAGGCAGTGAACATACGATCATGGGCCTGGTGCTTTTCGGTATCGCTCTTGTCGTCTTGTTTGTGCTGCAAAGGATGCTCGAACTTTGGGAAACAAAAAAGAAAAGCAGCTGATTATCCTTATCGTCCTGCTGTCGATCACCTGTCTGATGGTATATAGCAGTCCCTCTTCCGAGAAACCGGGGAAGAAGATCGCCCTATCCCATTATCTTGAGAGTATAGAAGGCTATACAACAGAAAGCGATAATGCTCTATCGCCGCAGGTTTTTAAGGCGCTGGACCTTGACGATTATATGTCCACAGTTTATATCGGCGCCAATGGCAGGGTCAGCCTGTATATCGGCTATTATTACTCACTCGCCAAGGTTTCTGCCGCCCATTCACCCACGATCTGTTTTCCAGGTCAGGGATGGACCATTAATCAACCGGCCATGAAGCGCCTTGTAGTTGATGATAAGACAATTCATTATGCTGAGATGCTGGCCTCGATCCTTGAGAATAAATCGCTCATCTTGTATTGGTATCAGGCCTATCACCTCACCTCACCGTATATATACCGGAATAAGATTAATACATTACTCAATAAAATTTCCGGAAAAAAAGAGAACCATGCCTTTGTGCGTGTGTCGATCCCCTTTTCTGACACCATCACAAAAGAGAACGCGGAGAAAACAGGTACCGATTTCATCAAGGCCTTCTATCCGAAATTCATCAAGTTTATGGATGAAAATGAGAAGGGGAAGGAATAGGCTGAAGGGACCTACCAACGCGTGATCATACAAAACTCCGGGCTTTTGCGATGGCCGACGAGGTAGTGGTCTTGGTATATCAGGTGACTGCAGGGTTTCCGAGAGAAGAGTTATATGGACTGACTTCTCAAATAAGGCGGGCAGCGGTTTCGGTTCCTTCTAATTCCATGTTGCAATCAAGATGACACCTGATGGTCATTCCCGCGGAGGCGAGAACCCAGAAAGGCAACTCCACATTCCGGGCCGCGCTGTGCTTGCCCTGAATGACGCCTTGAATGCAACTGGGAATAACACTGTCGAGGGTTGCGCACGTGACAGTCAGGCAGATTACCGTCGATTCCATAACATTGCCTTTGGCTCTGAGGGAACTACATTATCAAATAGGTTTGTCAAAGCGGCTAGGGTTCTTGTGCAACCAGGATACGGCACTGATTGAACCAAAGATCGTAGAAACCGAGAAAGTCTTAAATGGCTTGATTAGAGCGTTGAAGGCTGAAGGCGTTTAGGCCGAAGGTAAATAGGCGCGGACTTTTTTCTAATCTCCTTCAACCTTCGGCCTTCTGCTTAGTGTCTCAGCCTTCAGCCTAAATACCTGCTTATCAAAAAAGGAAAAAACCAGATGCACGACAGCAGCAGCAATGACTTGGGCAATACAGTCCTTTTGTTCGATGTCCTCCTAACAATTATTACATTTCTGCTCTCATTTTGGAGTCGAAACCTCTTTAATCTTGAGCATGATGTAGATATTTACTCCCACCTCTTTCTCATTCCTCTTCTGCTTGTTCTCCTGCTTGGTTTTCTCTCCTATTTTGGCGGCTACAGGCGCCCTCATGTTATGACCCTGGTAAAATATACCTGGGCGATTTTCCGCAGCACTTCGGTTGCAGTGGGTGTGCTACTTACATTGCTTTTTTTCCTTGAAATCCAATACGTCAGCAGGCTTGTCATGGTCATTTTTGCTGCTGCTGAATTCTTCGTGCTCCTTGCTATCCGGGGCTTTGTTCTCTGGCATTTTAAAAACTCCGTGCAAAGCGGAGAAAAGGCCTTGCGGGTTATTATTATTGGGACACGGGCACGGGCCAGCGAGTTGGCCCGTCAGTTGCGAAAGCGGATTGCCTACGGTGTTAAAATTGTCGGGTTTGTTGATCCGGATCCAAATTGTAAGGAAGGTGACCATGATTGCACACCAATTCTCGGCACTGTTGAACATATCAGTGAGTGTCTAAAAAAAAATGTGGTCGATGAGGTTATTGTGGCTATTCCCCGGTCAATGCTGGAGGATGTCGAACCCATAGTCATGGCCTGT
>JANOIV010000167.1:0-32733 GCA_031407875.1 Desulfobulbaceae bacterium
GAATTATACATTTTCTTAACCATTTAGTCTGTTCTCGAGCTAATAGCTTAACAATCCGGTGTATCCTGTTAAATACTCCCATTCAAGTCACTTCACGTTTACCAGCCATCTCGGTCATAGAGACCATTTAGATATGGATAGGTTTTGAATCGATGGATTTATTAATCTTATTTCCCACAGATACGTATACCTCCTGATAATCTTCGATAGATTTCAATATTGAGTATCCTTTTTTGTAAGGAGGTGCTTTTGGTTTTTCAGCCCTGTTTGACAATTCCGAAAAATTCGACTTGGCTCGTCACCCCAGCCCTGTAATGGCAAATTCAGGGAAAGCTGTCGTTATCCAAACCGACGATGCGGCTGCTTGGGATGCCTTTGTCTCTGCCCATCCAGGAGCAGAGTATTGCCATCTCTTTCATTGGCGCAGGATTATCGAGGAGGTTTACCGGCACAGACCGTACTATCTTGCCGCGGTAAATGAAGATGCAGGCAGTGAAAAAGGCGGCCCTATCCGTGGAATATTCCCCCTCTTTCAATTTAAACCCATTCTCAGAAAGCCAAAATTGGTCTCCATTCCCTTTTTTGATCAGACGGGTCTTCTTGCCGAAAACCACGAAATGGAAGCCATGCTGTTGTATGCAGGGCTTCAACTTCTCCGCAGCAAGAGTTACTCAAGCCTGGAAATACGTCAGGCTTCACCCTCTCTTTTTGCCGGGGCCCAGTGCCCTGAAGATCTCAAGTCAAGGGTGTCGACGTTAAAGGTATCTCTGAAAGTTCGGCTCTGTCCAAGTCAGGAAGAACTGCTGCAGGGATTCAAATCGAAGCTCCGGAGCCAGATCAATAAGGGTTTGAAAAACGGTTTGCAATCGCACATCGGCAAAGAGGAACTGCTTGAACCGTTTTATCAGGTTTTCAGTCGAAACATGCGGGATCTCGGCTCTCCTGTCCACTCCAAAAAATTCTTTGAGGCAATTTTTACATACTTTCGAGAGCATGCTTTCATCTGCCTTGTGAGCCTTCACTCACAGCCCGTGGCAGCGGGATTCATGTTCAGATTTAAAGACGAGATAAAAAATCCCTGGGCCTCCTCCTTGAAAGAATTCCGGCACCTCAATACCAACATGTTGCTCTACTGGGAAATGATTCGCTTTGCCTGCGCGCAGGGAATGCATCGTTTTGATATGGGCAGATCCTCCCTCGGGGCTCCGACATACACGTTCAAAAAACAGTGGGGGCCTGAAGAAAACCAACTGTACTGGTACAGCTGGTTTCTGGATGGAAATGAACCAAATGAAAATCCGGAAACCCTGACATTAAAATCCTGGAAGAGGCTCCCCATGCTTGCCGCCAATATCCTTGGCCCACTGGTTCGCAAAAAAATTTCCCTGTAGAGATTATATGACGACAGATATGCAGCTGACCATCCCGATGCCTCTGCAGATAATCGTGGATGATGTGGGCTGGTGGTCAGGGCAGGATGGCTCACAATTCAATCAACCCTACAGAACCGGCACCGGCAGAGATCATCAACCCGAGGACTACTTGGCTCTTGCGACACTCGGCAAAGAGCTCAATATGAAAATCCTTGCCGGCTTTGTCCTGTGTGAATGGGATAAGACAAATCTTCTCAAAAAACTGCCTTCAGCCACCTGGATGGGAAGCGACTGGAATAATGCCGGAATCAGATGTGAGGACAAGGAGAGGGCCGCCGATATTATCAGAAGAGAGCGGGCCTTTATTGAAATAGGGCTTCATGGCATAGGCCATGAATTCTGGGTCGATGGCAGAATGGAGAGGGCGGAGTTTCACGATGAACAGTGTGAAATGCGGGACAGGGACGAAGTACGGCGACACCTGGATTTCTTTTTGCAACTCATGGAGCAATACAAGCTTTCTCCTGCACCCATCTCTTTTATTCCCCCGGCGCTGAAACACAGTTTTGGCAATGGCGAGGAAGGGTTCCAGAAACTGTTGCACGAATTTGGCATCAGATATGTAACCACGCGCTTTAACAAGGCCCGCCAATTTTCACAGCCACTACACCCCCAACTCACCTGGGAGAACAACGTGCTGCTCGTGGACAGAGGAAAGGCTGAATCAGCCTGGAATGCCACTGGCTGTGAGCCGGTGTTTGCTTTTGACAGGCCATTTCTCACTCTGCACTGGGCCAATATTCTCCATCAAGATCCTGAAATGAATCTTGATGTTGTCTATAAATGGGTGGATTTTCTGCGAGAAGGCGCCAAAAAACAGCGGTTCATTCTTGCCCGCGATACGCAATCCTGCCTGAGTCAATATCTCCACATGCTGTTCTCAACCATCCATGGATACAATGGCGGATTTTCCATTGATTTGGCCTGGAAGAAGACCCTGCCTGCCAACCTCATAGGCCATTCATTCTTTTTAGAGGTGGTGCAACCGCACCCTGCCGACTTAAGAATTTCAGGGGCAAAAGCACAGTGCATCCAAAAAAACATCGATTCAGCCATTTTCCAACTCACGCCCCTGCCAGGAATATGGAAAATCCTCTTACGGCCCGGGCCGAAACACTAAAACCGGGCGCCCCCCCCTGTCATCGGCTCAGCCAATGCTTCCGGCAAAACCTATAGAAATAAGCATTTTGACATCCCCTGCGCCGGGGTTATACTTTCAGCATTGATTGTTCATTGGGTCATAAGTGTGGTGCTGCATTTTAATACTGAAAGTTGGACTGAATGGAATTAGAGCATATTTTGGTACAAGGATCGAGTGAGATAAATGAAGACACTCTTTTGCTGGGAAACAATATTTTTGGCGTATTCGATGGGGCAACAAGTCTCAACGAGACTCGCTATGACCAGAGCAGAACCGGAGGCATGCTTGCTTCGTCCATTGCCTGCTCCGTCTTTTCCAAAAATTGTTTTCCCCTGGTAGAACTTGCCAAAGGCGCAAACAGTGCAATTTTTGAGGAGATGCTCGTCCAAGGCGTGGACCTCTCGGCACGAGAAAGCTACTGGAGTACCAGTGCTGCCGTCGTGCGGATTAAAGAGAAGGGAATCGAATGGATTCAGACAGGCGATGCGTTTATCATCCTGATCTACGAGGACAATTCCTATAAAGTCCTGGGTGGACTCGCCGACCAGGATTATGAAACCCTGTCAATCTGGAAACAGGAGGCCAAGAATTCCTCGTTTTTGATCCATGAGGCCCTCAAGGAGCAGATCCAAAAGACCCGGGACGGGATGAACAGGTCTTACGGCGTGCTCAACGGGGAAAGGGAGGCGGTCCATTTTCTGCGTTCAGGTCTCGAATTTCTCGACGCTGTGAAAGAAATCCTGATCTTCACGGATGGGCTCAATATCCCCGTCGAGATCCCCGAGAGGGATAAAAATTTCGATCTCCTGGTCAAACTCTATCTCCTCCTCGGCCTGCAGAGGTTGAAAGAACATATCCGCGGGATGGAAAAGGAAGATCCCCACTGCCGGCGCTATCCCCGGTTCAAGTGTCATGACGACATTGCCGCCATCTCCATCCGCCCCAGTCTATGGTTTTCCGTACAGCAACGCTCTTCCGCCCCCTCCTCCACCGTGGTGAAGACTCCCCCCTTGCCCCCGCTCGGTTTCCCGGCATAGCGCGTGCGCTGACTCTACAAAAATTTCTTAGAGGCGGCTACGATTGGGGGTGAAAACTTCCCAAAAGCCAACGACCGATTTTATCCCTTTTCACCGGCACCCGGATCTGTTTCCCCATCATTGTCCGTTATCTACCACGATTGACCGTTTTTTCAGTAGAAAGCCCATAAGTTATTTTTTGCGGAATGGCTTTTCTTTCTGCTCCTTTTCTTTTTGTTGCTGCTCCCATTCTTCTTGTTCTTGTTGATTTCTCTTCTTTTCCTTTGATGCTTGTGGTTGTTCCTGTGGTCCTGGGGCCTCTTCCTGCTGTTCGCGCTGCTTTTCTTGTTTTGGTCGCAACTGTTTTCCTTCCTGCTGCTGGCGTTGCACCTCTTGTTCCTGGCTACGCTGAATCTCCTGCTGTTGCTGTTGCTGAGACTCTTTCTCTTGCAGATGCTGGTCTTCTTCCTGCTGTTGGCGCTGCTTCATTTGTTCCTGCTGCCGAACCTGGTCCTGCTGCCTAACCTGGTCCTGCTGGCGTTGCACCTCTTGTTCCTGGCTACGCTGAATCTCCTGCTGTTGCTGTTGCTGAGACTCTTGCTCTTGCGGATGCTGGTCTTCTTCCTGCTGTTGGCGCTGCTTCATTTGTTCCTGCTGCCGAACCTGATCCTGCTGACCAGCACGTTGGTCAACTTCCTGATTTCTTTGTTCCCTTGGTGATCTGCTGCTCGGTTTGTCATTCAACTGCTCAGGTTTCTGCACTTGTTGTTGCTCTTCTTGTTGCTTTCTCCTTACCTTTTCTGCAGACTGCTGTTGTTGTTCCTGACGATATTCGACCTCTTTCGCCTGTCGGCGCTGCAGCCCCTGCTCTTGCTGACGTTGGCTTTCATCCTGCTGCTGACGGCGTATTTTTTGTTCCTGGCTCCGCTGTTTTTCTTCCGACTGCCGAACCTGGCTTGGTTGACGAATCACCTGTTCCGACTCCTCACTCCGGGAATCCCTGGGTGATCTAATCCGCCGCTGCTCATTCTGGTTGACAGTATCACCGGGCTGCTCAAGCTTTCCCTGATCACGCGGTCGGCCTCGCTGCCCCTTGTCGGCGGAAATCTGCCGTTCGCGTTCCTTGGGCTTGATCTCTTTTTTCTGCAAGGAAAGAGTGTTGATGGGTTGGCTCATCTTGTCGACATCGACAAGCTTGGTTGCCAGCATCGGCCTGCGCACCTCCCTCCTTTGCGGCAGTTCCGACCGGGCTTTCAATCGCGTCAAGTCCCGCTCAATCCGTTCTCGGTTGACGCGACCGGACTTCCGGCTCGATTTCTGATTGTCGCTGATCCGATGTATGACCGTGGCGTGCGGTTTACGGGATACTTCCACGTCATTGTAGGCAAACCGGCGCTTATCGGTGTTGAAATTGTTGATGACCGTATTGTTGATGACCGTTGTCGGTTGATAATTGTTGATGATCATATCTCTGCTAACCTTGCGCTGCACATGCCTGGTGTAGCGTGTTCCACTGTAGAAATGATCCCGATCAATAATGACCGCCTCGTCGAGAAAGCGATAACGGACAGGCTGGATAGTGCTCACCGTGGTCCGATTGACGACTACAGTGCGATGGCCCCAAGGCCGGTACCCATAGTATACTTCGTTCGGCGCAAGCGGCACCCAGCCTATGGAAGGACCACTGTGGATCCAACCGACCCGGCCCGGGTACCAGCCTGAGCTGCTGAAGAATCCAGGGGTGTCGGGGGCAAACCGCGCGGCCGGAGGAATCCAGTACCAGGCGCGATATGATTCGACATAGACCCATGAGCCGTAATGGTGGGTGACATACCCGAAAGACTCATCCGGAATCCAGCAGTTGTCGCCGTAATAGACGGTCCAGCGACCGGCCGTAAAAGGCCTCCATCCCCGATCGACTCGGGTTGGCCGCCACATGTTGCGATCCGCGCCCTCATAATAGACACGCTCCCACTGGCCGTTTTCTTCAAGGACATAGGCTTCGTCGCGAATAGGCTCAGGCAGAAATCCCGCCGAAGACTCGCTGCGCTGTAGACGCTGCACCCAGACGTCGTCACGCTCGCCATTCCAGTCGTCCCAATCCGAATCGACCGCGCCGTTGCCGCGGGCGACTTCGCTCGCGTCGGCGATGATCGAAGAAGAACCTTCCCCGACTTCGTACCTGGCCATGGAGCCATTATGGACGAAGTCGACGTTACCGCGAACGGCAATGACTTCTATGGACTCGTCACCGACGTAGATATCAAAAACTGTGTCGCCCGGCGCGACTACATACCCGAAAGGCATAGTCACCTTGATGACGGCGTCTTGGCTTTTGTTGTAAAGGCGGGCAAGGCCGGAGGCCACATCCACGGTTGTTGCGTCCGAATACAGGTCAATAAGCTGAATCTGGGTGTTTTCGCCTACCCGAAGCCAGGTTCTGTTCGGCATAATGAACTCGGCCTTGGTGTCGACACCCGAATACAGCGCATCTTCCAGGCCGAAGGGTGAATCCTTGACCGTGAGGACCCAGTCTTTATCATCCTCAATGTAGCGCAAGAGTTTTCCTTCGACGTGAGCGATCCGACCGACAAAAATTTCCTCCTGGCTGTCTGAGGCCTCAACCGGAACGCTGGCGGAAAGTGCCCCGAAAGCGGCAATCAGCAGTACCAGGTTCAGATATCGCAAAGCATTTCCCATGGTCCTCTCCTTAATTGATAGTTGTGGTTCGAACAAGCAGGATGAAAACCTGTCGACTGTGATGTACCATAAGATTTTCTATTAACATTTCAACTGCCGGCATTGATTATCCGTTGAATACGGCGCCTATTGGGATACCAGTAAGTTGGCTGAAGGAGAATCATACTGCAAAAAAAGGGGACAAATTTAATTTTTCAGGGATGTCGGAATGGGGGTCTGATTGTTGGGGTCGGCCGAAAGGGTGGAAATCTACCCGAGGCGAAGATCAGCGCTCACCAGGCTGCCACTAAAGCTTAAAACCACAGTGTTTACAGTATATTGCATCATAATCATGCCCTTCGGCACTGCATTCCGGACAGCTGTTTGTCGACACCACTTTTTTGGCGGAGTTTGAGATTTCCATGGTGACAATACCGGTTGGCACCGCAATTATCCCGTAGCCGAGCAGCATCACCAGCGACGCGAATGCCTTACCGACAGGTGTGTGCGGCGACAGATCACCATAGCCGACAGTCGTCAGGGTCACGATGGTTCAGTAAATACTCGTTGGGATGTCGGTGAAACCGTTCTCCTCGCCTTCGATGATATACATGCTCAATCCGAGGATGATGACCAGAGTCATTACCGCCATAATAAACACACTGATTTTCCGGCGACTGGCTCGCAGGGCGGCCACCAGGATATTCGCATCGTTGACGCAGGAGGCGAGCTTGAAGACTCTGAAGACACGGAGAAGGCGGATAACCCTGATGGCCAGCAGGTCGACGATGCCGAAAAAACTCAAGGCGTATCGTATCGGTCGCCTGACGCTGATTATTCTGAGGATATATTCGCCGGTGAAAAAGATGGTGAAAAACCATTCGACTGCAGACAGGATATTGCCGTATGGTCCCCGGATGCTGTTGACACTGTCAAGCATCACGTGAGCACGCTGAGGATAATACTTCCACAGCAGGACAATATCAAAGGCCCTACCGGCAGGTGTCTCCGTTTCCTCAACAGATCACGTAGCTGGTTTACCTCTTTGGGATAAATATATCGTATCGGGAGGTCCGTATGGCCTCCCGGAGGTGCCTATTATATGATTATCAAATCGGTTGTTGGCTTTTGTTGGTTTGATTGTTGATTTTGCCTAGGTTTTTTTACACTTCTGATTTTCGAGATGGCCCAACCCTCCTTTTGAAGAGCTGACTGCGGCCCACTATCCAGACAATCGCGACAAGACCTTCGCCTTCGGCAGAACCAATTTCCTCTGAAACAACGCCCTTTCATACACCCCCTCCACCTTGGCGAAGACCTGTGGCCAGGTGTAGCCGGCGGTCGCTTGCCTCGCCACCTCCATATCGGGTTCTCGGTGCCCCTCGACTTCCGCGATGCCGGTCCTTATGGCCGTAACCAGCAGGTCTTCGAGATACGGCAGGTCTTTTTCATAGGGTGCGTCAACCGTCTCAAGCTCGGGGATATCCAGCATTTGTATCATCTTGCCGGCGAAACCGCCCAATATCTCCCGGATCCCCGGCAGAGATGTGGTGATCAGCCGGCAGCCCGAGGCCAGGGCCTCCATAAGCACCAGCGGTAGGCCCTCGGAGAACGAAGGAAGGATAAAGATATGGACCTTCCGCATCAATGCGGCAAGACTCGCATGCTCGACGGAACCGTGCAGAACCACCCTATCCCCGAGCTGTTCCGCCAGCTGGAGGCAGAGTCGTTTCTCCCCGCCGCTACCGTCGCCGACCAGATGCAGCCGCCAGGGAAGCGCGTCAAGCCTCTGCAAGGCCTGCAGCAGCCACGGAACCCCCTTGGATCGGCTCAGTTTCCCGGCGTAGAGGATCTCAACGAGCCCCGTGGAAGATTTTCCGGTATGATAAAAAAGCCCGTCATCGTACCCCCCTCCCACCACCTCGATCTGTTCGGGGGCAATGCCATGAATATCGACGATCTCCTGTTTCTGAAAATTGCTCAGGGCCATAATCCCATCGATTTTTCTGAAGACCGGGCTCATTGTCTGCCCGAGAGGAGCGCAAAGGGAAAACTGCCGCAGGCAGGTGCTATGACAGGTGGTTACCATAGGCAGATCCGGGACACAATTGCGGGCGGTAGCCGAGGCGATCCAGAGATGATGGCTGTGAAGAATATCAGGTTGAAAGATCTGCACGGCCTTCAGGATTACCTCTTTAAAGGCCTTTTCATAGTTATCAAGCTGTTGTTGCGAGAGTTTTGAGAACATGCTGCTTTGATACGGCATAACATCACTCATGCCAGGGACAGGGAAATCGAGGTCTTTACCGTCAAACCAGATATATCTGCAGTTTTCATCACTGATGATTGACGAATCCAGCCTGAAATCTCCCTGGACTCCAGCCACAAGGAAGCTTTCATGTCCTTCCAGAGAGGCGCATTTCATTATGGCCTGCAGATATTTCCCGCTGCCTGTAAAATTGGGGATCTGGCTTATGATGTGCAGGATTCTCATTATTCTAAATATATATCAATGAATTGGGCGTCCATATTTTTTCTAAAAACATCATGATTCTCAGTAAATATAATCTACTTTCCTTTATCTGCAGACAATGCTGATTGATTCCCGGTCATTAACTGGAAATGTTTTTCATTTGATGACCAGAGAGAAGAGAGAGTGAATGACTCATGTACCGACTGTCTTTGCCCTCAAGAATATGTTCAACAGAGACCGGGAAAATGACTTTTCGAAATACATATAGGATATATAGCCCACCAGAAGGCAGGCAATGACCGAACCGACAACGAGCAGATCATTGTGTACACCATGAAAAATGAGTTTTCTTTTTAACATGGTGCTGAAGCACAGCACGACAAACGTGTGCGTCAGATAGGTCGAATAAGAACTGTCTCCCAGCATTGTCAAAAGTTGTCTTCCTGGGATAAACCCTATTCCGTTTTTTTCCAGAAAGACACATCCTGTCGCCAGAAAAAAAGCCGGTATACCCCATACGATAAGTCTCAGTTCGACATTGAAGCCCAGATTCCGCGAAAAGAACAAGGCAGCCAGACCGCCGGCAATCAGGCTATAACAGATTCGAGAAGGAATATTCCTTTTATTTACAAGACGAGCAAGATGACAACCGAGGACAAATTCAAGAAGGAGCGGGCTTGTCAGGACCTTCAGGATTGGGTTCTGCGTTTCCAGCAGCAATCCAACCATGACCGACAGAAAGAAGAGTGTGCTGATTGCCGGCAGGAGAAATCTCTCTTGAAATCGCAGAAGCAAGGCAAAAATGACATAGAAGTACATCTCATAAGATAATGTCCAACCCTGAGCCAGAAGCGGAAGGTCCAGACCGCTGGCCGGATTAAATGCCGGAATAAACAAATACGATTTGACAGTGTAGAGGCCTGAAAAAACCTGGCCCTTGAGAGTAAACGGCAACAATACAAGGATGAGCATGACGGATGTGTACAGCCAATACAACGGCACAATGCGAATAAGCCGCCTGACCATGAAGTCCCAACTCGAACCACTTTGCTGAAATCTGGTCCGAGTCGATTGGACCATGACAAACCCGCTTATGATAAAAAACAGGTCGACCCCCGCAGCACCTGTGTGCCACATCGAGGCAAACCGGCAGAAGAGTCCGTGCCTGTCCGTATACTGCACCAGCATGTCAGAAACATGGAACAGCACGACCGAGAGAGCTGCCATGCCACGAAGGATTTGCAGAGAATAATAATGCCTTTTCCCGTCCAGGTGATTTTGGTAGCCCTTATCCAGTTCCTGTTGCTCCGCTATACGTGTCTTCGGCATGTGCAGACATTTCTCACCACACTCCCTGGTCCGTTCAGCAAAAATTCCTGGCATTAAGCATTGCACACCGGACGGGACAGTCGAATATTTAGTTAATTATCTGGTATTCTATGACAATAACGTCAACCAGGCAAATCCCGGTCGTGACGGGGTACAGCCTATCCTTTTCAAGTTTCCCGTGCAATGCATTTCACCCCGGCATTATTCCAGGTGATCGAATCCCCACAGTTTTTGGATAAGTAATCAGATTTCAAGGGATTATTTCGAAATGACGGCGTATTTTACAGGAACCTGCCCGTGCATCATGCCCATTTTTTCCGGTTTATGGCCTCCGTTCTTCCGGATTGTCGCGCGGGGTCGACCCGGCCAAAACGGGACAATCGGCGGTATCTCAAGTCGCCAAAGGCGATTCAATCTCTCAGTAGTGGTCGCCTCCCCTATTGCCGTGGAACCATGAGATTGGAGAATATTTGGTTTTCAGCCATGAATACTTGATACTACAATAGTTTGATGCTAGTATTCTCTGCAGAAAAAATGTCTTTTTAAAGAACCGAAGAGGCAGGGTTTCCGTTACAATGTTTCTCATCTTCTCAGCGAATACGCGACCATGACAGCACAAACCGCCATTATTGAGACTATCGCCAACAGCAAGCCGGTCCGCGTTTTCCTGCCCATCATCGGCGGCAAAGAGCGTTACAGGGCACATTGCGTCTACCAGAAAACTTCCCCACCAAACTTCAACCTGCTCTTTACGGCGGGAATTTTGCCCGTTGACGCCATCAATGTCCAGGAGACGGCCATCATCAGCGTTGACATGGGCGGCCCCAATCTCTCACTCGAGGCTAAAATCAAGGCAATAGCAGGCGATCAGATCCTCGAAATGATCATGGTCAAGTCCATGTCTCATGCGCAGCTGAGAGAATTCTTTCGGATCGATGCCGCCACAGTGGTTATCGGCAGTTCCTTTCAATCGGAGGTCTTCGGCGAGCAGGGAGAATCCTGGTCACTTGCCGGAAAAACTGTGGATATAAGCGGCAGTGGGATTCTGGCAACTTTTTCGCAGGCCCCGCCGATGGACAAGCAGATCAGGCTCGAGATCACTCTGCCTACCCTGGGACCGGAGACGATATCTGTTCTTGCCCATCCGGTACGCAGCCAAAAGATCAGTGACAAACAGTATGAAGTGGCCTACCATTTCGACGACATCTCAACCGAGGACCGGGATAAGATCATCGGTTGCTGTCTGATCCTGCAAAGGCGCCTGCTTCGCCTGAAGGTACAGGTAAAGGATCGGTAACAACATTAACTTAATTTATTCTTCTTACATTCTATCGTGTCTGATTCAGCTATTACCCATCTCATCAGAGCCATCACCGACAGTCAGCCCGCCCGAATAAGCCTCTCGACGATGGCCGGCGAGACACTGCATCTTGACTGTATCTACAAGGAAGGGATAGCCCCGCGCTTTTTCCTGGTCTTCCCTCCGAAGAACCTGCCGAAAGAGATTAATATGGCGCAGTACTGCGCCATCTCCATACGCAACCACGATGAAGACAGTGCTCCTCTCTCACTGAACGCCAAGATTGAAGAAGTAATCGGTGACCGCACACTGGAACTCACAGCCAAGAGCAGCGTTGACCCGACAAGCCTCCGCGAATTCTTCCGGGTCGCCATTCATACACCGGTTATCATCAGTTTTGCACCGGAATCCAATGAAGATCTCGCGCGTCAATGGTCGCTGACCGGAGAGACGCTTGATATCTCAGGATCGGGACTCCTGGCGCTTTTTGGCGAGGAATGCCAGGACAGACAGCGAATCACAATCACCCTGGAACTCTCCTCTCCCCAGGCCTCCATCGCCTGCATGGGCCATGTCGTCTATACCCGAAGGGTGCGAAAAGGGCGGTGGCACATCGCTCTGCATTTTGATGATATCGCTACCAAGCAACGAGATATCATCATCTCCAACTGCCTGTATGAACAGCGGAGACAACTCAAGGAAACTTTGCAGCCGAATCTTTGACGGCAAACTTTTTTCCTCTCCGGGTTATGTTCCGACTCCGGGCCTCCTCGCCGATCCACTGTAGGTCTTGAAAAATACGCGATCACTTAAGTTTGTCGGGCCACCTGTCGAAAAGAATATATGGATACGATTACGCCTCTTTCAGGGATACAACCGATAGGTTCAACGCTCTCACGTTCGGGCGGCAGGACGTCTCATGAACAGACCCCCGCCCAACCGGAACCGGGGCAGTTTCTCAAAGCCCTGGTCCTTGAAGTCCGAGCCGACAACCGTTTCCTCATCGATATCGGCGGCAATCGATTGGTGGCCCAATCAGAGGCCTCTCTCGCCCCCGGCCAGACCCTGCAACTGCAGGTGGTGACTACAACGCCACAGATCGAATTGAAGATCGTCTCGGACCCTCTCAATCGGTTTCTGAGCCGCTCGCTCACCCTCCTCGGCAAGAACATCGATCTTACAGCGCTTTTCCAGTCACTGCAGCAGTCTCCGGCGACCCTTGCAACGCTTACTCCGGTAACGCGTAACGTTCTGGACAATTACCTCTCCCTCCAGCAGACGCCCTTTGAGGGAGACGAAAGCGGGGCCATCCTCAAGCAGCTCATCGACCGACTCGGCTTGTCTCTGGAGAGGCTTCTCGCCCTAGGAGACAAGGATGGCGCCAGCAAAACCCTCAAGGCGGCGCTTCTCGAGGTCAGCCAGAGCTTCAAAGGGGCCGAATCCATTGCCGAGCACACCAACCGCATCCTGACCACCCTCGAATTGTTTCAACTGGCACAGGTACATATGAACGGGGATAAGCAATTCCTCTTTCCCCTCCCCCTGCCCTTTGTTGAACAGGGTTTTCTCCTCGTTGAGAACAACCGGCAGCGCAGTGAACAGGGAGACTACGCCGAGGATGAGGTCCGCTTTTCACTGCATCTGACGCTGAGCGATATCGGCAACCTGCGGATTGATTTCTTTCATACGAAGGGAGGGTTGTATGTCAGGTTCCATACCGATTCTCCGGAAAAGACCGATTTTGTCTCACAGTACAGCGAGGATCTGAAATCGGCCATTTCCGAAGTTCCCTTATTAAGTCTGACCTTCGCCAGCGATGCGACTGATCCGGTCGGCGATCTGATGCGGCATATCGTCCCTGAAGGTACGTCGATGCTCGATACCAAGGCCTGAGACTATGGAAACCGGCAAACCTATCGATAAGGCAATCGCCATCCTCTACGATGAATCCAAGGGTTCGGCCCCGAGAAT
Source organism: Desulfobulbaceae bacterium (assembly GCA_031407875.1). GTDB lineage: Bacteria > Desulfobacterota > Desulfobulbia > Desulfobulbales > Desulfocapsaceae > Desulfoprunum. The sequence goes on from JANOIV010000167.1 coordinate 13,343, forward strand.
TGTCGCCTCCGGAAAAGGGCTTGTGGCAGAGAAGATCATCGAGACTGCAAGAGAGGCTGGTATCCATATCCAGGAAGATCCCAACCTCGTCGAACTGCTCTCAAAGATACCCGTCGGTAATGAAATCCCGACTGAACTCTACCAGACCGTTGCCGAGGTCCTGGCCTTTGTCTATCAGATCAATGAAAAGTTCAAGACCAAGATGACCGGCAAAATGTCGTGATTTTGCCCCGCTATCCGCACATTTTGCTCATTCTATAATCTTGATAGATTGTATTTCTTTTGCCCAGGCATGAGTTGAGCGGAATACTCTCAACCAAAGAGCGGGGATGATCTTCAACGGTTTCATCGTTTCGCCTTGAGGCCTGTTTTCTCTGAATTCACTGTCTGTTGCCCAGTTTTTTGACCATCAGACTCAGCATTCCAATCGCAGCACCAACAGCAAGGTAGAGTATCTGTAAATTTTTCGCCACGCCTTGCAGTGATCCTATTGCCATCCTCTACCATCTCGAAGATGATAATGACAACGGCCGACAGAGCCGCGAGAAGCAACGCATATCGATGACCGCTGATCAACATTCACGTATAGAACAAAGAAGCTGTGGGGAATAGCGAGGGAAAACAAAAAAGGGTTTCAGTCAAATTGACTGAAACCCTTGCATGTGCTGGCGGGGCCGACCGGGCTCGAACCGGCGACATCCGGCGTGACAGGCCGGCATTCTAACCAACTGAACTACGACCCCATTTGGGTTTGGCTGTGGTGGGCGGAACAGGGATCGAACCTGTGACCCTCGGCTTGTAAGGCCGATGCTCTCCCAGCTGAGCTACCCGCCCCTCGCAACCAATCGTGAAGGAGTTTTTACCAAGTTCACCCCTCTGCGTCAAGCAAAAAACGCAGAGTCAGACATTATTGGACCTCTGCTTCTTTCTTGGAAATTTCAGCAATCTTAGGCTTTTTGAACAGGCTCTCACCGGCTTTCATGACTACTGCAAGCTCAAGCACTTTATCCATATGTTCGACCAGATCAATAGTCAATTTTTTTCTGATCCGAATCGGCACATCATTGAGATCACGCTCATTGTCCTTTGGTATCAGGACATGGGTGATATTGCCACGTTTGGCAGCCAAGAGCTTCTCAGTGAGCCCACCAATCGGCAGCACCCGGCCGCGCAGGGTTATCTCGCCGGTCATGGCCAGTTTATGGCGGACGGGGGCCTTGACCAGGGCCGAAACCAGGGTCGTGGCAATGGTGATGCCGGCGGAAGGTCCATCCTTGGGGATTGCCCCCTCCGGGACATGGATATGAATATCGAGTTTCTGATAGAAATCCGGCTCCAGTCCCAGCACACCCGCCCGTGACCGGACATAGCTGAGGGCGGCCTGGGCTGATTCCTGCATGACGTCACCGAGCTTGCCGGTGATGATAAGCTTACCGGCACCCGGCATGAGCGTCGCTTCGATCTGCAGCAACTCACCACCCACTTCAGTCCAGGCCAGCCCTGTCGTCAGACCTATTTCATCCTGTTCTTCGGCCAGACCGTATCTGTATTTGGGGGTCCCGAGGTAGCTGAGCACTGCCTGGGAATTGATCCGGTATTTCTTGTTTTTAAGATCCTTCTTCAAGCGATCCCTGGCGACTTTGCGACACAGGCTGGCAATGCTTCTCTCCAGATTACGGACACCCGCTTCCCGCGTGTAGCGACGGACAATCTCGAGAATTGCCCCATCGGTAAGCTGAATATCATCCAGTTTGAAACCGTTGGCCTCAAGCTGTTTGGGAATGAGAAAGCCTTCGGCGATTTTGAGTTTCTCCTCTTCCGTGTAGCCGCTGATCTGAATGATCTCCATCCTGTCCTGCAGCGGCATGGGAATGCCGTGCAGATTGTTGGCCGTGGTGATAAAAAACACCTCAGAGAGGTCGTAGTCCAGATCGAGATAATGATCATTGAAGGCGACATTCTGCTCGGGGTCAAGGACCTCAAGCAGGGCCGAAGAGGGATCGCCCCGGAAATCCATGGACATCTTGTCCACTTCATCCAGACAGAATACCGGATTGGCAACATTCACCTTCTGCATGGACTGGATGATCTTGCCGGGCATCGCCCCGATATAGGTTCGTCGGTGGCCCCTGATTTCGGCCTCATCCCGCACACCGCCCAGAGAGAGCCTGGCAAACTGACGGCCCATTGCCCTGGCAATCGAGCGGCAGATAGAGGTCTTGCCGACACCGGGAGGCCCGACCAGGCAGAGGATGGGGCCCTTGATTTTTTTTACCTGGGCCTGGACCGCCAGATATTCGATAATCCGCACTTTGGGTTTGCCCAGGCCGTAGTGGTCCTCATCAAGGATCTCCTCAGCCCTGTTGATATCGATATGCGACTTGGTCTTCTTCTGCCAGGGGAGATTGATGATGCAGTCGATGTAGTTGCGCACGACCGTGCTCTCGGCCGACATTGGCGGCATGCTCCTGAGTTTCTTGAGCTCCTTGGTGGCCTTTTCCTTGGCCTGCACCGGCATCTTTTTCTTAGTGATGATCTCTTCGAGCTCACCCAGCTCATCAAGACCACTTTCGTTCTGACCCATCTCGGTCTGGATCTCACGGACCTTTTCACCGAGGTAGTAGTTGCGCTGGGTCTTGCCCATGCGCATCTTGACCTTGGCGTTGATGACCTTCTCCAGTTCGGTGAGCTCTATCTCCCGGTAGATGATTTCCAGGACCTTTTCGATCCGCTCAATGAGGGTTTCACTTTCCAGAATACCCTGTTTTTCATCGGCCTTCAGCGGCAGATGGGCGCAGATGACATCCACCAGCTTGGAGGGATCGTCGATGCCGTTGACGGACTTGACCACCTCTTTGGCGATCTTTTTATTGGTATTGGCGAATTCATCAAAGAATTTGCGCAGCTCCCTCTCATAGGCCAAAAGCTCTCCCGTTTTCTCCACGATATCAGGAATTTCTTCAACCTCGGCCTGGAGGAAATTATCATTGGGGACAAATGAGATGATCTTCGCCTTGGTCTTACCCTCAACAAGGGCCTTGATTGTCCCGTCGGGCAGACGCAGGAGCTGCATGACGGAAGCCAGGGTTCCGTAGGAATATATCTCTTTTTCCCCGGGCTCATCGACCGTTGAGTCCTTCTGGGTGACCAGCAGAATCTCGGTGCGTTTTTCCATGGCGTCTTCGAGGGCCTGGATCGACCGTTTCCGACCTACGACCAGCGGCGCAACCATGTGGGGAAAAATAACAATATCCCGGAGGGGCATGAGTGGATAAAGCTTTGTCACAAAATCTCCTTTTTACATTTCAGCGGTTCCGAAACTGTTACATTCCCGGATCAGGCGGTCTTTAATTTTTCATCCGGACTGTTCTGATAGAGTATGACCGGGTAATCACCATTGGTTATGACCTGTTCGCTGATGACACACTCCTGAACGTTGCTCTTGGAAGGCAGATCGTACATCACGTCGAGCATCGCCGCCTCCATGACCGAACGCAGGCCGCGCGCACCGGATTTGCGGGCCAAGGCCTTCTTGGCAATGGCCGCCAGGGCGCCCTCGGTGAAGCGGAGATTGATTCCCTCAAATTCAAAAAGCTTCTGGTACTGCTTGGTCAGGGCATTCTTCGGTTCACGGAGGATACGAATGAGATCGTCCTCAAGCAATTCTTCCATCGTGGCGATGACCGGCAGTCGGCCAACCAGTTCAGGAATGAGACCGAACTTCAGCAGGTCTTCCGGCTGTACCGAGGCCAGGAGTTCCCCGATTTTCTTCTTGGAATCGCCCACAATCTTGGCGCCGAAACCGATTGATTTCGTGCCCTGTCGTTTTTTAACCACACCATCAAGGCCGACAAAGGCCCCGCCACAGATAAAAAGGATATTCGTGGTATCGATTTTTACCAGATCCTGCTGCGGATGCTTCCGGCCGCCCTTGGGTGGAATCGAGGCCACAGTCCCCTCGATGATCTTGAGCAGGGCCTGCTGCACCCCTTCTCCTGAGACATCCCGGGTCAGCGAAGGACTGTCGGATTTTCGGGCAATCTTATCGATCTCATCGATATAGATAATCCCCCTTTCCGCCTTCTCTATATCGAAATCAGCGGCCTGGAGGAGATTGACAAGGATATTCTCGACATCATCACCGACATAACCGGCCTCGGTAAGGGTGGTGGCATCGGCCATGCAGAAGGGCACATTGAGAATCCTGGCAAGGGTCTGGGCCACCAGGGTTTTACCTGAGCCCGTCGGTCCGATCAGGATGATATTGGATTTCTGCAGTTCGACATGATCATCGTCATCGATAGGGGCATCGATGCGTTTATAGTGGTTATGCACCGCCACAGACAGCACCTTTTTGGCATATTCCTGACCGATGACATAGGAATCGAGATGGGCCTTGATCTCCATGGGTTTGAGAGAGGCCTTCCGGTGGTCCGTCTCAGTTGTTCCCTGATCGCCGCCCTCATCCTGCACTATTTCATTACACAGTTCGATACATTCATCACAGATGAATACATTCGGACCGGCGATGAGTTTCTGAACTTCGTTCTGATTCTTGCCGCAGAACGAACAAAAACAGTCAGGTTCATTGGTATTGTTATCTGCCATCTTGTTTTTCCTCAATTACATCTTCACGTTTTTCAAGCACTTTATCTATTATACCATATTCCTGAGCCTCTTTGGCACTCATAAAATTATCGCGTTCCGTATCAGCCTTGATTTTTTTCATGGTTTGCTTGGTGTGATGGGCCATGATCCGATTCAGATCCTCCCGCATCCGCAGTATCTCTCTGGCATGGATATCGATATCCGTGGCCTGTCCCTGAAAACCACCCATCGGCTGATGAATCATGATCCGGGAATTCGGCAGGGAGTAGCGCTTTCCATTCGTTCCGGCGGCAAGTAACAAGGCACCCATCGAGGCAGCCTGGCCCATGCAGAGAGTGGCGATATCGCATTTCACATACTGCATGGTATCATAGATGGCCATACCGGCAGTGACTGAGCCGCCAGGCGAATTGACATAGAAGGTGATATCCTTATCGGGATCTTCCGCCTCGAGAAAGAGCAACTGGGCGATAATGACGTTAGCCACATCATCGTTCACTCCCGATCCCAGGAAAATGATTCGCTCTTTGAGAAGACGGGAGTAAATATCATAGGCACGTTCGCCGCGGGGACTCTGTTCGACCACCATTGGTACAAGGTTCATAGTCACACTCCTGAAACGGTTCGACTGCAAGAGGCAGTGGCCTGTTGCAGTCGTCATTGTTAGAAAATATCCTGATGCAGCCGGAGGCTCCTTCTGGAACACCCGCCGCTTTCTACTGTTGGAAATCTCAAGCCCGAACCGGTCAAACCTCTTGTGCCGGTTCTCCTTCTGCCGCGGGGACAATCACTGCCGCCTCTTTGAGAAAACGCAGGATCTTCTCGTTCAGCAGTTCATTCATAAAGGGCAGAAGATCATCCCGGCTCTGGAAGTACTCTTTCACTTTGGCGACCGGCATATTGTACTGCTCGCCGATTCTCTTGAATCCACGATCAAGATCCTCATCATTGACTTTGATCCCCTCGGCCTCGGCGATTTTTTTCAGGACAAAATCGCCTCGAACCCGCTTGGCGGCCATCTCGGCATTCTGCTTGACCAGTTCCTCCCGATTGAGACCTGCAGCCTCAAGAGTCAGACCACCCTTTATCAATGTCTGCTCGGTCTGCTTGATCATCTGCTCGATCTCAAAGGCGACCAGACGATTGGGCACCTCAAAATCATGGGTCTCAAGGAGTTTCTGCATGATTTTGTCGGTAAGCGCCCCTTCGGCTGACTCTTCCTTGTCCTTCAGGTGTCGCTCCCGGATGGAGGTCTTCAGTTCTTCGAGGGTATTGAAGGCGCCACTGACATCCTTGGCAAAATCATCATTGAACTCTGCCAGAACCCGTTCTTTGACATCCTTGATTTTAACCCTGAACTCAATCTCTTTTCCTGCCAGAATAGGGTTCGGGTGTTTTTCGGGGAAATTTACCGGATGCGAGGCCTCTTCCTCTTTTTTCATGCCAATGAGTTTTTCCTCAAACTCCTTGCCCATTCTGCCCGAGCCGACATCAACGGAATAGTCCTCGTTTTTCACCTGTTTCAGGGCATTGCCCTTATGGAACCCCTGGAAATCAACGACCACGATATCACCCTCGGTAATGGCCCGACCTTCGACAGAGCGCAAAACTGCCATATCCTTGCGGATTGCCTTGAGTTCCGACTCGATCTCCTCCTCGGTAACGGTCGCGGTCGGTTTTTCCACCGTGATACCCCGGTAGGTTGCAAGTTCAAACTGTGGCTTGGTGTCGACATTGGCCACGTAGGTGAAGGTACCGTCCTCGTTGTATTTGACACTGGTGATATCAGGATGCACAACAGGATCGAGACCTTGCTTCTCAATAGCGTCAAAATAGGTATCCTGTACCAGTTTTTCCCCTACCTCGCCCTCAACCTGTGGCTTGTAGTTTTTCACGATCACGGAGCGAGGCACCTTGCCACGCCTGAAACCTTTGATCTTAATATCTTTTTTCAGTTTGTCATAGGCTTCATCCAGTTTCGGCTGGACATCGCTTTCCGACAGAGTGACCGTAATCTTTTTTGTAAGAGTGCCTATCTCTTCAACACGTACTTCCATTGAATACCATCCTTTCAGTTTAGTTATCGAGCATCCGAATCTTTTTTCTCTCGCCCTTTCCCCCGGAGCCCTTCCCTACAGCTCAGAGAGCTCAGAGCCTCTCCGAATACGGGCTTTCGACAATGAGTTGACAACATAGTTGAATGCATACAGGATCAAATCCTGGTGCGAGAGGGGGGAGTCGAACCCCCACGCCAAGGCGCCAGATCCTAAGTCTGGTGCGTCTACCAGTTCCGCCACCCTCGCGCCCTTGTTCATATTTTTCGTGCGCATCCGAACCCTGTACATCCCTTTCAAGGCGGTTATTCTGCCTGATGACCACCCTCCGGGTAGTCAGGACAGCGTACCTCTCGACGTTCTTGTAATAATTCACATCTCCCGTGCAGTCAAGACTGTACCCCATTTTTGCCGGATTACCGGCCAGAAAAAGGATATAAATACCATCTTAGATACCCTCTTTCCAGTCATTTTTCCATAATCCGGCGAATATTTCGCCAAAATCTCCTGTTCCGGCAACAAAAGCATTGCATTCTTGCCAAAAATGATCACAATGCCTCATGTTATGAGTACAGTTTGAGTACACACGTACTCTTCGGCAGATATTGCCTGTTACTTTCCTCTTTTCTCGCAAAAACACAGTCCAATATGAGGTTTATTATGCGTTACACCCGTTTTTTCCAGACCTGCGCCTTTTCGGTCCTCCTTGCCACCACTTCATACGCCGCCGACACGACCTATACCGGTCATGACAACAGGTTGGAATGGGCCCAGCAGGAGAGCTGGCAGATTACCGGAAAGCCGGTGGACGTGGTCCGCTCCCTCGACGGCAAATATACCTTCATCCTCAACGACCAACGCCAGGTCCTGGTGTATGATCAGCAGGGTGTCATCCAGGGAAGCATCCCGGTCGCAACCGGAGTCAATGCTATCGATATAGCCCCCCAAGGCGAATTTCTCTACCTCATCGACAAGGAAACATCTTCGTTTACCTCCATAGCTGTCGATTTCGTCATCGATATCGACACCGTAAGTTCTCCGACCAAAGGTCCGGCTAATGCCCCCGTGAGCATGGTAATTTTCACCGACTTCCAATGCCCCTACTGCATCAAACTCGTGCCGCTGCTCGACCAGGTCATGGAAAAATATAAAGGTAAAATTAAACTTGTCTTCAAAAACATGCCCCTGCAGTTCCATGAAATGGCGGAACCGGCCGCCCGCGCCGCCCTCGCCGCCAACGAACAGGGCAAATTTTGGGAATTCCATGATAAGCTCTTTACCGTGGCCCAACTCAACCCCGAGGCTCTCACTACCGTTGCCGCAGCCGTCGGCCTTGATATGGCCCGCTTCAACGCTGACATGCAATCGCCTGCGATCCGGCAGAAACTGAGTAAAGACATGCTCGACGCCCAAAAGGCCGGAGTGACGGGAACTCCCACCCTCTATATCAATGGCCGCAAACTCAAACAACGCTCCCTCGCCGGATTTCAGACACTCATTGATGAAGAACTGAAAAAGGCGGGTAAATAGCCGCTGATTATGCCCCCACAACATATCAGTCAGGATCTTCATTTCCCCGATAACGCCGCGGCAGGCGACCTGTATGGCGATCTCAACAAAAACCTGCATAGTATCGAGGAGAGTTCCGGCGTAAAGATCCATGTCCGTGGTAATAACCTGAATATTTCCGGATATCGCCATGATGTCGAAATGGCCGCAGAGCTCCTCAATCAGCTCTACGATCTGATCGGCAAGGGATATCCGGTTTACAGTTCCGACTTTGCCTTCGGCCTCAGGATCCTTGGCTCCTCGCCCAAGGCCAGACTGGATAAGATTTTTCTCGACAAGGTCTATGTCACCACCCAGAACCGGGTTATTTCACCCAAAACAGCCAACCAGAAACTCTATATCGATGCCATCCGCAATAATGACATTGTCTTCGGCATCGGCCCAGCCGGCACCGGCAAAACCTATCTGGCAGTAGCCATGGCTGTCTCGTCCTTGGTCAGCGGGCAGGTACGATCCATCATCCTGACCCGACCGGCGGTAGAGGCCGGCGAAAAACTCGGATTCCTGCCCGGCGATCTCGCCCAGAAGGTCAATCCGTATCTGCGGCCTCTGCATGACGCCCTCTTCGATATGCTTGGCCCGGAAAAAAGCCTTGACCTGGTGGAGCAAGGGATTATAGAGGTCGCCCCCCTTGCCTTCATGCGCGGCCGGACCCTGAGCAACGCCTTTATCATCCTCGATGAGGCCCAGAATACCACGCGAGAACAAATGAAGATGTTTCTCACCCGCATAGGTTTTGACTCGCGGGCCGTCATCACCGGAGACAGCACCCAGGTTGATCTGCCGATCAAGAAGCAGTCCGGACTTCTCGAGGCCCGGAATATCCTGAAAAGAATCGACGGCATTGTCTTCTGCACGTTTTCCAAGGTCGATGTCGTCCGCCATCCCCTGGTGCAAAAAATCATCCAGGCCTATGAGACAGTACCAAACTGACGTTCGCCAGCCCCGGGCGCATACCGCCCAGCAAGGGAGCCAGCCATGCCTCTATTCATGACATGCCCGTAGATCTCTCCATCAACTATCCCGCCAGTGCCGCCCTGTTGGCCAGACGGCAGATCATCAGACTGACCGCTACGCTTCTCGAAAAATGTGGGGTGGCCGGGTATACCGTCAGTCTGCGTCTGGTCGATGACAAGGAAATCCGTTCTCTCAACAGGCATTACCGGCAGAAAGACACGCCCACCAATGTCCTGTCATTTCCTTTTACCGATGGGACAGACACCAGCCTGGCCTTTCTGCCCCTCAAGGAACTCGGGGACATTGTCATATCCCTTGACAGCGCACGACGCGAGGCCAAAGAATTCGGCCAGAATTTCCAGCACCGCTTAAGCTGGCTCATCATTCATGGACTGCTGCATTTACTGGGCTACGACCATGAACGATCAGAGGAAGATGAAAAGAAAATGCAGGCGATGGAACATGAACTGCTCGCCTATCTGCAAACGTACAGGAGAACCGCCATGCCCAATCTTGCCATCAACGTGGACCATATTGCAACCATACGCCAGGCCCGGGGCACCGTCGAACCCGATCCCGTCACTGCCGCCGCCCTATGCGAACTGGCCGGGGCCTCAGGGATCGTCGTACATCTGCGCGAAGACCGGCGGCACATCCAGGACAGAGATGTCCTGCTGCTCCGCCAGACAGTTAAAACCAAGCTCAATCTGGAGATGGGCGCCAACAGAGAGATCATCGGCTTCGCCCTCGATCTCAAACCCGATATGGTCACCCTGGTCCCGGAAAAGCGCGAAGAACTCACCACGGAAGGCGGGCTTGACGTCGTTTCCCAGCAGAAAAAGCTCGCCCAGACCGTCAAAAAGATGACCGCTGCCGGGATCCCGGTCTCGATTTTCGTCGATCCAGATCTTGCCCAGATAAAGGCTGCGAGCGCCATCGGGGCCACTTTTGTCGAGATTCACACCGGCAAATACTGCGATGCAACGGGTGAAAATGCCCGGGAATATGAGTTCCAGCTCATCGCCGCCGCCGCCGAAGAGGCCAGTCAGATGGGTCTGCGAATCAACGCCGGGCATGGTCTGAACTACCGGAACACCGCCCCGATTGCGGCCCTCGCTACTATCGATGAGCTCTCTATCGGTCATGCCATCATTTCCCGGGCGGTATTTACCGGACTTGATCAGGCTGTCCGGGAAATGCTGGGTATCATCCGGGAGGCACAATTTTGATATACCTTGCAGGCCTCCTTTTTTGTATCGCCTCAGACCAGGCAAGCCATATAATATATATTGCGAAAACATTATGTTACCATGAAAGACACGTTATTTTCGCTGATTTTGCCGATTGACACCTTGTCATTTTTTGTGGTAAAAGCACTCATCTTGCCTGGGTGGTGGAACTGGTAGACACCCGGGACTTAAAATCCCGTTCCCGCGAGGGAGTACCGGTTCGATCCCGGTCCTAGGTACCAAGTGAAAAAAGGAGGTTAGGATAATATCCTAACCTCCTTTTTATTTTATCCATTATTCAAAAATATTCAGTCAGTGACTGTACTTCGCTCATTGATTACAAGGGCTTGCGGCTAAGGCCTTTGTTATTGCCGAGCCGCATCTCTTCTTCCTCCACACATAATAGAGCAGAGAACATTTACCGTGTCTCCCTTTCTCATCTCCCAGATCCTTGTCACCATTGCCATCTGCTTTGATCTGCTCTCCTTTCAGTTCAAGGAGCGTCCAAAGATTATCGCCTGCCTGATCATTTCATGTATTCTTATCTCTTGTCATTTCGCGATACTGGGGTATTGGACAGCGACCGGTCTGGGGCTGCTGGCAACTGTCCGGTTCATGGCAAGTCTTTTCACCACATCAAAGAAGGTCATGGGGCTTTTCATGTGTGCCTCCGTTGCCATTTCTATCGTGTCATACAGCGGCATCCTCAGCATTCTCAGCTGCCTGGGCTCGCTTTTCGGGACAGTCGGGACATTTTGCAAAGATGATAAACGCCTAAGACAGATCCTCCTGGTCGGTACAAGCCTCTGGCTCGTGCACAATATTCTTGCCAAATCCCCCACCGCCGTGCTGATGGAGGCCCTGTTCATCGCCAGCAACCTCGTTGGCTACTATCGTTTCTACCTGAAAAGGATTTGATTTTCCCTCTGGTCACAGGGGAAGGGTGAAGCTGACCTCCTTTGCCTTCTCTTCGCTATACCCTTTTTTGCCGGTCCCTCCTCATTTCTTTATGCCTGCACGGCTTGCTTCCGGCTCAAATTTTGAGAATCAAAAAACAGTGGATCGTTCGAACCCATGCGCACTACCACATCCCCCGGCAGTCAAAAACAACACCTCTGCCGAGCTTGATCTTTTCGTCGAATGTCTCTATTGTATTGCTTTTACGCTGAAATTATAATAACCGACCAATCCGGCAGAGGAAGATCTCGGCTCCGCTGCCCCAACACAGGAGATTGTCATGACATTTCAACGACTCAGAGAGAAACTGCAGATACCGGCCCTTGGCCTTGGCACCTGGAAATCCGCAAAAGGCCAGGTCTACAGCGCAGTCAAAGAAGCCCTGGACCTCGGTTACCGACACATTGACTGTGCCCCGGCCTACGAAAATGAAAGCGAAGTGGGTAGCGCCATAGCCAAGGCCATCAGTTCGGGCACCATACCGCGTGAAGAGTTATGGCTGACCTCCAAACTGTGGAATAACGCTCATGCGCCGGAACAGGTTCAACCCGCCCTGGAAAAAACCCTGGCTGACCTGCAACTGGCCTATCTGGACCTCTACCTCATCCATTGGCCAGTCGCCTTCCGGGCAGAGGTCTTTTTCCCCCGGACCACAGAGGATTACATTCCGCTGGCAGACATTCCAACCCTGGCCACCTGGCAGGCCATGGAGGCCTGTGTGGAAAAGGGTCTGGTGAAACATATCGGAGTCTGTAATTTCAATATCAAAAAACTCGATGCCCTCCGACAAGAGGCCAGGATTCCGCCCGTGATGAACCAGATCGAACTGCATCCCTATCTCCAGCAGAACACTATGCTCGAATATTGCCGGCAAAACGGCATACTGCTTACGGCCTATTCTCCTCTGGGCTCCGGAGATCGGCCCAAAGGCATGAAAAAAAGCCAGGAACCCGTCCTCCTGCAAGACCCGGCGATACAGCGGATCGCCGAAAAACACGGGGTTTTGCCAAGCCACATCCTCCTGGCCTGGGCGATGCGCAGGGGCACGATTGTCATCCCTAAATCAGTCAACCCGGAGAGGCTCAGGCAAAACCTGGACGCCGCCGGTATCAGGCTTGATGATACCGATATGAAGGAAATCGGAGTGTTGGATAAGGGTTACCGCTATGTCGATGGCGCCTTTTGGCAGGGTTCCGGTTCACCCTATACCGTAGCCGGTTTATGGGATGAGTGATTCCTGAACGGCTGGGATGGCAAGCGGACAGTTCATTTTTTGAAAAAGCTCGACAATCGCGACAAGGAAACAGCATCCACCCATGCAGAGACGAATTCATTACCCCGCATTACTCGATAAAATTACCGATGCCGAGACTGCGGCGCAACACATCCAGGACGGCACGAATCTCTTTATTTCCGGCTTCACCTCCGGATATCCCAAGCTCATTCCGAAGGAGTTAGTGCGGCGGGCCAAGGGCGGGGAGCAGTTCAAAATCAATCTGTTCGCCGGGGCGTCAACAGGGGCATCGGTGGACGGCATTCTGGCGGAGGCGGGACTTGTGGCCTGGCGACGCCCCTATATGAGCGACCGGACCATGCGCAAACAGATCAATGAAGGCCGCATCCACTTCAAGGACGATCACCTGTCGATGCTCTCGGGGCAAGTCCGGGCCGGCAACTGGGGTGAGGTCGATGTGGCGATCGTGGAGGCCGTGGCCATCACCGAAGCGGGCCACCTCATCCCCACCATGTCCGTCGGCAATACCCCGACCTATGTCAAGAAGGCCAAGAAAATCATCATCGAGATCTCCCCCGAACCCGAGGATCTCTACGGGATTCACGACATCTTTATCCCGGAGGATCCACCCTACCGGATGCCTATCCCGATCTACCGGACCTCCGACCGCATCGGTAAACCCTTCATTGAAATGGATCCGAGTCGCGTCGTCGGTATCGTCTTCAGCAAAGAAGAAGACTGCTGTGCCGTTTTTACCGAACCGGATGACGCCTCCAAACAGATCGCCACTCACATCCTTGATTTCGTCAGGCATGAGATCCGCAAGGGTCGACTGCCGGCCGCCCTGCCCTGGCAGTCGGGTGTCGGCGATGTTGCCAACGCCGTCCTCAGCGGTTTTCTCGAAGACGACTTCTATCACAATATCGATATCTATTCGGAAGTCTTGCAGGATTCAGTCCTGGATCTGATCGACATGGGTAAGGTCCGCAATGCCTCCGGTTCGGCCATGACCCTGTCACACAAGGCAAGGATGCGATTCTTCAACGAACTCTACCGCTATAAGGAAAAAGTGGTCCTGCGGCCGGTGGAGATCTCCAACTCCGCCGAGGTCATCCGCCGCCTGGGTATTATCGCCATCAACACCGCCATCGAAGTGGATATCTACGGCCATGTCAACTCGACCCATGTCATGGGTTCCCAGCTGATGAACGGCATCGGCGGCTCGGGAGATTTTCTCAGAAACGGCGCCATCTCCTTCATTGTCACGCCGAGCACGGCCAAGGACGGCAAGATCTCGGCCATCGTCCCCATGGTCTCCCATGTCGATCATAACGAGCATTCGGTTGATATAATCGTCACCGAACACGGCCTGGTGGACAGCCGGCCGCTCACTCCCCGCCAGGTGGCCGAACAGGTCATCAAAAAATGCGCCCATCCCGACTACCGGGACCTCTTGTGGGACTACTACCAGCGTGCCCTCCACACCACAGGCGGCCACGAGCCCCATATCCTGCCCGAGGTGTTTCGCCTGCACGAGCGATTCATGGCCACGGGAGATATGCGTTCGCCTGGAGAGGAATCTCGCATCCGAGCAGGCAGCTGACGGAGAGCGAGGGGTAAAAAAGGCAGCCGCCTCTCAGGTCAGTATTACAAGCCCTTAACCTGAGTCTCCCCTCCTCTTCTCTTTAGTCTTCCTCCGCTGAGAACAAACTTACTCTTGGGATTGGTTTTGAGATATATCCAAAATTTTAACAGAGTTATCGAACGTCTTCCAACCATGGTGCACGCCTGCAGGTATATAATAGCACTCATTTGCCTTTAGCAATTGGCGGTCTTGATCTACAAACATCTCGATCTGGCCTTCCAGGACAATGCCGCACTGGTCAAAAGAATGCTCGTGCCCAATATCTTCCATTCCCGAGTCTATTTGCATACACACCATAATCAAGTTATCTCCAATTTCTGCCTTGCTCATAATACCCGGCCTGAATTCTTCCAATAGTAAGGTGCTCAAATTCCAAAAAGCCATGCCTTCCTCCTTCTTTTGAATGTTGGCAGAATCTCTTCGGTCGTCCTTCCTTCACTCCGGTGAAAACCGACCATTCGGAAATTCAGTATGTCGTCGTCGCTTTGGTGTACACGACTGGGCTTCTTCCATAGTGGCCACCACAGAATTTGGATTTTAAAGCACGGTAAAGTTATAAATATTCAATCAATCAAGTAGATTACGCGACCACAAAAGGAGCTGACAGCGGTCACGGGTTTCGTTCCGGCTACCTTGAGTGGCGGCTATCAGCCTTTCAACTTCTGCAGCAACAAGGTGTTTTCGATCATTCACCATTTAGTCTAATGTTTGGCTGTTTTCATGGTGGGTAAGCCTTTAATATTCCTATATTACAACAGTAGCCCCTCTCATAACTACACGAGGCTCGAGTGCTTAGATAGCTACGGATTCAACAAAGACACCGACTTCTCAAATTTTATATATTTTCGAAGAAATGAGTCCGGCGATGAAAGACGCGTCCTCTTTTTCCAGGTCCACAAACTCCAGTCCGATCCTGTACTTTCCTTTCAATGAGCAGACATTTCTGACTATTGCTTTTGAAATAACCTTCTGTTTGCCAAGAAAAAGACCAACTTTTACCGGCTGACCATCTGTCAGCTGGGTATCAAGAAGAACTGCTAAACCACTTATCGAGATATCGATTAAACGGCCCGTCTTATCAACATTCCTGGTAACGATCTTTACTGCTATAATCTCTACAGTGAGAAACGAGTGTAAATCGGTTTTTTCAATTCTTGCCCACGCTCTTTTACCGAGAGCGTTCTCCGGTTCATACTCCCAATCAATTGTAAGATTCTCAAGGGAGGGGATATTATCCCAACTTGTTTTTTCTGTTGCCATATTTTTTCTTAAACAGCCTTTGTAAAAGTATCCGCTTCAGCCCAAAAAAATCTTGCCATATACCCTAATCAGACTGGATAACAAGGATCTTGTTAAAAAATTATACCACACAGTGATACTTGTTTCAACGATAGCCGTTTCATAGATGTTGGAGTTTTCATGAGCAGTATAGATAAGGCATTGATGGGGTTTAAAGCCTAATGGAACGAAACCGTAAGCTAAGGATTCGATCAATCCGTCTCAGCTCTGCCAATTAGCTCTATTTTTGTAAAAATTGCAGCATCTTGCAAACTGTTGCCAGCCCAATTTTCATCTGGCGGGCAATGCCGGTTGCACCGAGGCCTTGTCCTCGTAATCCCTCCGTGTCTCTGTCTATAGTGGTCTTCCGGCCAAACTTCAATCCTTTAGCCTATGCTTCAATGCGCCCCTCGTTTTTCACTCGATCTATCTATTGATCGTTGTTCAGCATCCCTTCCAGTTTGGCACACGCTTTTCAAAAAATGCAGTTACTCCTTCTTTAGCATCTCGAGTGGTGCATAACCTGGCAAATGCATCATTCATAAAGTCGAATTGTTTGAGGTAGCCCATGTCTTCTGAGCCATAGAAGGCTTTCTTGGCAATTTGAACGGCCACAGGACTCTTTTTCGCAAGAGTTACTGCCCATGCCTGGGCTTCCGTTTCAAGGTCCTCCTTAGGAACCACCCTGTTTACCAAACCTAAAGCCATTGCTTCAGGTGCTCTGATGAGATCTCCAAATAATAAAAGTTCCAGGGCTTTTTTCCTCCCGACCACTCGAGCAACCGGGATCACCGGACCGACACAGTTAAGTCCAACATTGATGGCCGTTAAACCCATCTTGGCATTATTGGCAGCTATTACCAGGTCTGCAGCCACAGCCAATCCCATACCATTTGCTGCAGCCACACCTTGGACCTGGGCAATAACTGGTTTTTTCATTTGCGAAATAACGATGAGCGGTTGCTCCATGTGCTCGATCCAGGCTTTGTATTCAATGGCTGTTTTGTCCTCAAGTTCATTGATGTCGATTCCCGCACAAAACGCTTTGCCTGCACCCTTTAACAGAATTACCCTGACCCGTGGATCTCCATCCAACTCAAGAAGAGCCTGGTAAAGCTCCGAAGCCATCTGGGAATTAAAGGTGTTAAGTTGCTCTGGTCGATTTAATGTAATGGAACCAATGAACTGATCGTCTACTCCAACAATAAGATTTGCGTAAGCCATCTGTTCTCTCCTTAGAAGTATTAGGTGGTTAATACGGGCTTATTTGCCCTCTCAGATTGAACATGCATTTACGAATGCAGCTTTTGACCACTCATTGAAACAGACTTGATAGTGTTCATACGGCCTCTGTCCTGCACGAATGTTTAATCATGTTGCATTCGCCCTAAATAAACCGACCAAGCGCTCGATCGGAAATATTCTGATGTTTGTCAAAAATAAAATATTTGTCAACCTTTTTGATTTTGAAGCTCAATCAAACCCCATTGGGGTATGAAAACGATTCATGTAAAATTAAGACATCAAATTTGTACCATCGTAAAAAATAGCAAATCCAAACGATTACGTAATATTTGGTAAGCTTGTACACCAGACTCGGAATTTCAGGGATCGAAATCCAAACGATAATCACCAACTCCTCTCCGGGGCATCCAGCGAGATCATGTCGCCTTCAATGAAGCAGTGGCGAGAATCCGCGATAATCCAAATTCTGTGGTGGATTTCGTACCTTTATGTAAGATGACACTCGCACGGATTTTAGGAATACACTCCCACAAGATTTTATGTATGCGAAGGATGTTATCATACATAAAAAGAGGCTACCGGGGAGGGGAATATGGCACAAGAATTAATGACAACAGGAAAGACCATGGCGGAGGCGTTGCCGGTGCTTTTTGCCCCCGATGCGAAGACGGCCGAGCGGGTCACCGCATACGGCAGCTCTCCGATAGGCCCATGACGCAACCGGACGTTTACCGCGTGATATCCGCCGACGCCCGAAGACGTCGGCGTGCGCACGAAAGCCTGGTGCCACAGCTTTCGCGCGACAGGGATTACGGAATACTTAAGGAACGGCGGCAAGCTCGAAGTGGCCGAACAAATGGCCGGTCACGAATCAGCCCGCACCACCGGCCTCTATGACCGCCGGAAGGATCAGGTCTCCCCTCGATGAGATCGAACGGATTCCGCTTTGAGACCGGACAACGATCACAGGAACTCAACGGCAAGGCACTTCGCGGCTTTTTATCGTGCCAGTCCGGGTTGAATGAAGGAGATGGCAAATTAGGCATGAGCGAACGAATGTACACCGGCAAGACATTCGCCGGTGGTCGCCTCTGCGGTTTTTAGATCGTAAGAAGCTTGCAGTGTCGATGGTTCCCCGGCATGAACACGAAGGAGCGAGCGTCACTGAAGGCCGCAGCATAAAAGCCCAGGCCCCGGCATGTCACACTCTCCCTACCTTGACAAATTATAATTCTTACTTAAAAGTTCATAATGAGAGTGATTCTTACTAACCTTTAGAGAGAAGAACCGCTCTCTCAACACGTCAAAATGATGAGAGCTTGCAGTAGGGAGCAAGCCTCGCCATTATCCAAAATCTACTACATGAGGAGGGAGCCATGAAGAAAGGGCTTTGTACTTCACTGATTGCGTTTTCTTTTGTGTTTATAGCCAATGCCTACAGTGCGGAAGGTCTGTATGTGAGTGGTAACATCGGCTTGGCTATGCTCAGCGATGCTGACGCAAACGACTCAAATCTTCCCGGTGTAACAGCATCCAGGGAGTTTGATTCGGGTGCGGCCTTCACCGGCGCGATTGGCTACGGAATAGAGAATTTTCGTTTTGAAGGTGAAATTGGCTACCAGAAAAATGATTTCGACGAACAAGAGGCTCGCGGAGTAAGCCGTGATTTGAGCGGAGATCTGACAGCTCTGTCATTTCTCGTCAATGCCTATTATGATTTTCCCACCAGCAGTAATTTCACCCCTTTTATTACCGTAGGCCTCGGTTTAGCCCAGGTGGACGTAAATGACCTGAGTTTTCCCGGTTCTCGGCAGGCATCCTTCGATGACGATGACACCGTCTTTGCGGGACAGGTTGGTGCAGGGGTGAGTTACGCCGTCAATGAAAAGTTCGATATTGACTTGAAATACCGCTATTTTATGACGGAGGACCTGGAATTTTCGGCTGGCAACACCTTAGATGGACCCGCCAGTCATAACCTCTACCTTGGGATGCGATATACTTTTTAAGCATCTTCAGCCAATCGTCTCCTGGCCTGTGCCTTGAGACGATTGGGTGCTTTCAAGTTTGAATTGTTCCTTCAGAATTGCCCCACCTCCGGGCTCTCTCGTTAGAATTGGTCGCAAGCCTGCCCCGAAATCCGTTGCATTTTTTTCGGGGCAGGCAACGATTCCTTCATGTTGGAGAGCGGAACAAACCGGGGGATGGGCTTCTATGCCGCGGTCTTTAATGACGCTCGCCCCACCGTCTTCATGCCGGGATACCTTGCCCGACTCCCCGCAAATCGCTGGTTGATTCTCTTGTGGCCGCACTCATGCGGATGGCGGCATGAGACTTTTATAGGAAACTTCAGATAATTCGTAGAAACGGATCAATTCCAAATTCCAGTTCTTCCGGTTTAAGCGTACTTTAAAATTGAGAACGTGGACATACTATCCTTTTTATAGTGAGACCAATCACTTTGAAAAGGAGTTAACAGTATGTCCACGAGTATATTGATCATGGATTTGGCATTCGAGGCTATCGATATACACGCTCTTTTTTTCAGCAAGGTGCCCTTGTTTTCTCGATTGAAAAAGACCCGTTTTCCCTGCGTTGTCCTTGCTGTCATTCTC